>CAIZPP010000055.1 GCA_903934875.1 uncultured Methylococcaceae bacterium | reverse complement strand
CAAAGCTCGCTTTGCCTGTCAAGGCAAGCCTTGACACTCCAAAACGAATCGTCGTGGATCGGCAATCCTTTGCAGATAACAGCAATAGGGGCTGTGCGTAACATCAGTTTGTTAAGAAAAAACGCTGTACATAAATGCAAATCGGGTAACGCAGGCGGCTGAGGGTGTCATTGCCCCAGCGCGGGCAGAAGCTTGGCCTCAGACTTGATGACATCATCCCGCCCCCAGGCGACCACGGCTTCCACAAACCAACGGGCATTCGTCGGATGCTGCAGGGCGACATCATACTCGGCATAAAAACTACCGTCGCCATGAAGTTTTATCTCGCCCGTGCGATAACCGTGCTGGTTCCTCCAAATGCCTATGAGACTATCCCAGCCACTGTAAGTATCTTTGGCAGTTGAAAAAACGGCTTGGTCAAACGCAGGCAAACCTTGCAGATTTTCCGGGGGGAAGCCCAGCTTGTGGATTTCCGCGATGAGACGGGCGCAAATGGCATCGCCCAACGGTTTGCAATCAGTCGGAGTCATGCCCTGGCTCCAATAGCGTGACCCCGACCGAGGTGGCCAACCCCCGCACGACGGAGCCTCCCGAGCGGTCCTCCGGGTCCAGCCTGGCCAAATGGCCTAGGATGGCCCCGGCCTCCTCCCAATGTTGGCGGCGCAATTTGATGAACCCCAAGGCTTTCAGCGAGAACAGGTAAAACAGCCCGGCCTCGCTGGCGTAGAGTTTGCCCCGCTGCGGATCCTGGCTTAGCTTTTCCCAATCGGCGCACACCCCCGCTTGCCTGGACGATTCCGCCAAAGCCAGATGGGCGGCCCGTTCGGCCCGGTCCAGCTTCTTACTGTTGGCGTAGAATTTATACAAGGCGAAATAAACCGGCAGACAGGTGGGGTCTTCCGCCCGCGCTTCCCATAGCACGTTTTCGGCCTCGCTGTTGTCGCGATGGCGGGCGGCGACGGCGAATTGCAGACGGTGGTTCGTGGCCGGCAGAATGGAGGTGCCGAACAGCACGGGGTCTTCGGAGAAGGTCAACACATTCATCTCAACTCCACACGAAATCCGGGACTTTCAAGCGTTCGACGGGCCGGTCGCCAAGCAAGTGTTCCTCAATAATGGCCGGCACATCCTCCTTGGTCACCTTGCCGTACATCACCCCCTCGGGGTAGACCAAGACACTGTTGCCGAAGCCGCAGGGGCCTAGGCAGCCAGTGTTGGTGACGGCAATTTTATCGAACAGGTTGCGTTTCTGGATTTCGCCCAAGAAGGCGTTCATCAGCTCGTCGCAACCGTGTTGTGAACACGAGCCTCGGGGATGGCCCTCCGCCCGGCGTTGGACGCAGACGAAGACATGTTTCAACGGTCTAGGCATGGCGGTATTTTTCCTCAGGCGGCCAAGGGCAGAGAAGAATGGGTGAAGCAATTTTTCGGACACACCCTGGAGCAGGCTTCACAACCGATGCAGTCCAAGCCGTTGGCAATGTTCATGACGTGGGCATTGTCTTCGTCCAGACCGTCGAAATCGTCGATTGCATCCGCATCCAGAACGTCAGCGCGGTCCACAAGATCGAACACGTCGCGCGGACAGACTTTAAAGCAGCGGCCGCAGCCGATGCAGCGCTCCTGGGCTATGGCTTGCACGAAGGCAGGCGTCCAGACGGCGCCGCCCGCCGTCAGGCCGGTGATGGGGTTGCTCATGGGTTTCTCCGCTTTGGTTTGGTGGATATCAGGCCGCCAGCGTCTTTTTCGCTTGTTTCAGTTTCGCGTTCACCGCCGCCCACGCCTTGCAGGCTTCAAGGGTGGATTGGGCGAGTTCGGGTATTTCTTCATAGGCCGCAGGCAGGCGGTCCTCCACTAGATCGTGCATCTTAGAAGCCCAGTCGCTGGCGATGCGCTTGGCTTTGGCGACTTCCTTCTCCAGTGCTTGCAATTCTTCGGGGGTCATTTTTATTACCTCTACTCACTCTACTTTCCCCCTTTTGCTAAAGGGGGGTTAGGGGGATTTTCACAAATTAGCCACCTCGGCATAGGCCTCAATCAACTCCACGGCTTTGCCAACCATCTTGTCGCCTTCCTCGTTCAGTTTGGCGAAGGAGGGAAAGCCGAAGCGATGGACATCGCGCAGGATCTTTTCGACGACGATCAGCTTGCCGACGATGACGAAAGCCCGCCCGAAACCCTCGTGGCTCAAATTGATGACCGGCACCGCCATCAGCTTGGTCTTCTTTTCTATCAGACTGGCAACGGAGTTGTAAAACGCCTTGACGCGGGCGATGGTGATTTCATCTGGGTCGCCGATAATGGGGATTTCCCGTTTGCGCTCCTTGGTTAGGATCAGCGGGTCCAGCACTTTGGCATCGGACCAGCCCTGGTAGGTGTCATAGGTGTCGATGGCGCGTAACTGCTTGGATATTTCTTTGCAAAAATCGGCTTGCAGTTCGGTTTCGTCTTCAGTAGTTGTCGCTAATGCGGCGTTTTGCACGGTGTTGTCTCCTAATAATATGGAAGGAATACTGAATATCCTTTTTAAGTTTTATGTTAAATATCTGATGTTACGCAACCGTGTAGGCTCTTGCCCGGATGTTGTGGAGTGCGGCGACTCGTCGCCGCCTTTTGCGTCCAGCGGCGACGAGTCGCCGCACTCCACAAGTTGTCATCCTCTAGCGATGACTGCGTAACATCAGTTAAGATGAAAACGCTGTAGTGACGACTGT
>CAIZPP010000054.1 GCA_903934875.1 uncultured Methylococcaceae bacterium | reverse complement strand
TGCTTTGCCTGTCAAGGCAGGCCTTGACACTCCAAAACGAAACGCCTCAGGTCAGCAATCCTTTGCCGATAACAGCGCAGGGGCCTCTGCGTAACATCAGTTACTTCACTGCCGCACAGGCAGCTTAGAAACGTCGGACCAAGCCACTCCGGAGACCGCGTAACTTCACTAAATCATATAATAGAACGCTTCTTCTTGGTCCCTGTCGAAATTGTTTTCCACCCCCCTCTGGCCCAACAGTTTGTAAGCGTATCGCACCGCATCGAGCGTAGCCGAGTATTGTTGGCCTTGCTCAGGAAAGATGCGGTCGGCGGGCAACCAATTCGAGAAGCGGGCGTTGTCCAGTATTTTTGCCAGGTCGGGGCGGACACCGGCCAGCAGGACCGTAATGCCTAGCTTTTCGGTATTGCGCAGGAAACGTTCGAGATGCTCGATGGCCACCACATCCGGGTTGCGGGTACGCCTAAAGCGCAAGATTAGACACTGGATGCCGGAGCGGACCGCTGTTTCCTTGAAGTCTTCCAGATAACGATCAAGCTCCGGGGCAGCGCCAAAGAAAAGCTCACCTTCCAAGTCGTAGATCAGCACCGCATGCGCAGACGGGTCTTGCGGCAGGCGCTCGCGCACAACCCGCCCTGGCGTAACCACCAGTTCCCGCACCACCAGCTTGGAGGCGCGGGGAACGAACAGGATGATGGAAAGGCCAACGCCAATGAGTATGGATTCGTCGACGCTGATGAAGATCGCCGAAAAGGCCGTCACCAAGACCAGTGCCGCGTCGAAATGGGAGGCACGGAACGCATAGGCAAGCCTTTCCCAGTCTATCAGCCGGGCTGCTGTGATGAATAGCAGGCCGGCCAACGCGGATTTGGGAATGAAACACGCATAAGGTCCAAACAGAAGAACGACGATGGCCACGATCACCCCCGCATAGATGCCGGACATGCGGGTAGCGCCACCGGCTTGGAAGTTGATTGACGAGCGCGTCAGCGAGCCGGAGCCGGGCATGCACTGGAAAAAACCACCACCGAGATTGGCGACCCCTTCGGCTAGGCACTGGCGGTTGTAATCAAGAGGCTGGCGAGTGTAGGTGGCAATCGACTTCGCGACAGCCAGCGCTTCAAGCAGGCCAAGTAGGGAAATCGCGACGGCACCGCTGGACAATTTGGCAACCCAGCCAATATCGATCTCTGGAATGTGGAATGAAGGCAGTGCGGCAGGGACTTTGCCGACCACGGAGATGATCGTTTTGCCATCCGCATCCGGCACTGACCAATGGTAGAACCCGGCTATCAAAGAGGCAGCGATCAAGCCCAGCAGCATATCCATTTGTGGCAGACGATACCGGCTGATCAGCTTACGCAAGAGCAAGACCAGCACAATAGTTCCCACGCCTAAGCCTATGGCGCGTGGATTAAACGGCCCACCCTTGGTGAGCGTTTCCCAGAGCTGCACCAGCACAGACTGGTCGCCGGTTCCCTTCTTTGCCGCCCCTAAGAAATTGCCGACTTGCCCGACCCCCACCAGTACGCCGGCACCCGCCATGAAGCCCAGTATGACGGATTCGGAGACATACCGCGTCAAATCGCCAAGTTTGAAGACTGCAATCAGTATTTGGATGATGCCGACCAGGATTGCCAGCAGAAACATCGCTTGATAAGTGGCAAAGCGCTCATCAAATCCGGCCAGCGCACCGAAGACAAGAAGTGAGATGGCATTGGTCGGCCCGTTGATCAGATGCGAGGATGAGCCGAGCATAGAGGCAATGATTGTCACCACAATGGCTGAGTAAAGGCCAAAGCGGGGATCGACGCCGGCAATCAGCGCATAGGCCATTGCCTGCGGTATGGCAATCGCAGCGACCGTCGCACCAGCCACTAGATCGCAGCGCACTGCGTCCCAGCTATATTTAAAGCTTAAATTGACAAAAGAATTCATTGGACGTTGCCTGAGTGTGGAGGGTGGCTTATAGATGGCTTCGGTAGTAAAGCTACATTCGATTTGCCCTCACCCCAACCCTCTCCCGGTGGGAGAGGGAGTTCGATGTTGCCAAAAGGGTGGTTTTGTCGCGGCACATTGCTTGCGGCAACCCTCTCCCGGTTGGAGAGGGAGTTCGATGTTGCTTTACTACCGCAGCGCCCTATAACAAAATGGGGTGCCGGACTGTTGGATGGTGTCTAAAATTTAGCATGATGCATGAAAAATGTCGATGCAGCCAATCTAATGGGTTAATATGCTCGGCTAAAAGTCAACCTATAAGACCCTTGCTATTGCATCGTATTTCAAAAGGGTAACGCTGATACAGCGTTTTCAACATAAAATGGTTACTTGAAGGGCATCAGGAGTCTATAAGCCCTGGATGATCCTACTATTCAACAAATCAATTGTTTGCGGAGGTGTACTATGTTGTTAAAAAGAGGTTCGCAAGGTGAAGATGTCGAAAAATTGCAAGCCAAACTAGGCTTGGCTGCCGATGGTGGCTTTGGTCCCGGAACGGAGGCGGCAGTCAAACAATGGCAAACAGATAATGGCTTGACGGCGGATGGTATTGTGGACGACACATCATGGGCAATATTATTTGTCGGAACCGCGGTTGACACCCTAGTGACAGCCATATCTGACCCTTGCACCAACTCCGCCAGTCATTTTAAGTTGGTCAATTTAGAAAACCATATTCCAGCTACAGTTATTTCACAGATACCACAAACAGCAGCACAGTTCAATATTACAAATGTCTTGCGTTTGGCGCATTTTTTAGCGCAGTGCGGACATGAAAGCGGGGGCTTCAAATTTACCAGCGAAAATCTGAATTATTCAGCCGACGGCTTGAAGAAAATATTTCCAAAATATTTCCACGGCAATACCGCTGAGGGGTATGCACGGCAACCTGCTAAAATCGCGGCACGGGTATATGCCAATCGTATGGGCAATGGTGATGAAGCCAGCGGCGATGGTTATACGTTTCGTGGGCGAGGTTATATTCAGTTGACAGGAAGGTCGAATTACACAAAATTTGCCCAATTCATAGGCGTAGACATCGTGGCAAATCCTGACTTGGTGGCGGAAAAATATCCCTTGGCATCGGCGGCTTTTTTCTTCGATTCCAATGGGCTATGGAGGTTATGTGATGAAGGGGCAACGGATGCCGCAGTTACGCATGTGACCAAACGAGTCAACGGCGGCACCATTGGCTTAGATGACCGTATTAAACACTTTAAAGAGTATTATGCGCTGTTGAGTTAAATACAGCGTTTTTAATATCGAAGAGTTACTTGTTTGATTATATCATTTTGCAAAGCAATTCGCATACAGGATGGTTTGATTTCGTGTCCTTTATTATTTTTCTTTGTTAAGAAAAATACCTTCGCCAAGCTGGTGCTTGGCGCTCTCAATGGGAACGCCAAGCACCAGCTTGGCCTTTATATCGGCGGTTCTGTGCCAAAATTGGAGGTATTGGCGAAGGTATTCAAGAAAAAACGCTGTACATAAACCCTCTCCCGGAGGGAGAGGGAGTTCAATGTTGCTTTACTACCGCAGGGCCCTATAACATCCCGTAAGGATGTTATCCGTTTAGCCAACCCGAATCAAATCCAATAGAAAAGGATGGCGCAGGTCGAAGCTGGGTTTGGGGGGTACTAATTTTTTCAGTCCGCTGCCCTCGGGCAAAAACACCGCGCCGGTGCTCCATGCGGGCATGATGACTGGCATTGAAGACTGCCGGTCAGAAGGGCGCCCGTCACCGCTAGGGTCTGCTGAGGGCGCCGCCGCGACCGGGCCGGAAACCGCCGGACGTGGCGGGATATAGGTGCAGCCGAGGACGACTTTTCCGGTCCAAGTATCCACTAGGTCGAAGACCAGCGAGTTCACGGGCAGTTTGGTGGGATGCAGGGTCGAAGGCGGATTGAAAGCCTTGAAACGCACACCACACACTAACTCACCCGCAACTCCGCTTTCTTGTAGCGGCGTCCGATGACCATTGCAGACCAGTGCGTAACGCGAGGGGGTCAGGCCGGTGCAAGTGACTTCCACCCTGGCATTGGCCGAATCGACAAAGCGTGAGACACCCGACGCGGTGGTCTCCTCGGCCAGCACAGGCCAAGGTTCGTGGGCGTGGCGCAGATGCAAACCGATGTCGCCCGTTTGGATCTGCCCCAAAAGGGGAAAGCGCAGGTCCAAAAATGGCTTGAACCACTCCAACTGAAACGGATAGCCGGACGCATCAAGTTCGCAAAGTACGGTTTTCAGGTCATTCCATAAAATCCGCGGCAGCATGAAACGGTCATGCAGCGAGGAGCCCCAGTCGATCAAATCACCCGCCTGCGGTGTCTGTGCCAAATGCGCCAGAATGCCCATGACCAGCAGCGATTGCAGTCCGGCCAGACGGGCATGGGGAGGGGTTTCAAACGAGCGTAGCGCTATCCGCCCCAAACGCGCACTGGACCGTTCCGGCGGATACAAGCGGTCGATGCGAATCTCCGCCCGCTTCATATCACCAGCCGCATCCGCAAGCAAGTGGCGTAGCAATCGGTCTGGCAGCCAAGGCATGGAAGTCGCGCCTGCCGGAAAGCGCTGCAAAGCGGTTGCCAACTCGTACAAGGCATCGTCGCGCCCCTCGTCGGGCCTCGGGGCCGAACCCCCCGGACCGATGGAGCGGTCGGTAAACAGATAAGAGAGGCAGGGGTGCCGCTGCCAGTAAACGATCAGCGAACGGAGCAGCTCAGGCCGCTGTAAAAACGGGCTTTGTGCCGGGGTTATGCCGCCCAAGCGAATCTCTGCCCGGCCACCGGGCGGTTCGCGCTTCCCATCAGTCAAGATGCGTTCGCCCCTTAGGCCGCACTGCTCGGCTTCCCGGTAGGCGGCCAAGACCAACTGGTGCTGCTGTTCGAAGCCTTGCACTTCAGGCAGCGACAGCTTTAGCATTCCCGGTTCTGGCTGGGCCAGCAGACGGCCCAAACGGTAATCCTCGGGGGGTTCGTATCCCTCTAGCATCACTGGAATGCCCGTCTTCGTCGCGGTGGATTCTAGCGCTGCGACCAAGTCCAAATAGTGTTCAAGGTGCGTCATGGGCGGCAGGAACACAAACAAGCGGCCTTGGCGGACTTGGACGCAAACCGCCGTCCTAGGCGGTCGGGCAGAGTAACAACCCTCGACATCCGCAGCCTCCGGGTCGGCAGCAAGTTCAGCGGCGAAGGCTGCAAATCTGGCGCTCAATTCGCCGCTGACCTCCGCCAATACTGGCCTTTCTTCAAACTGGCAGCGCTCGGGATCGGCTTCCACCGCGCCTAGTTCTCCCGTCGGCAGGCTTTCCAAGGGCAACCGATACCCTATCGAAAAGTCACCCGGAGTCAAATACAAGCCGTTGCGGCGGAATGTCCAATTTCCGCTGGACCAACGCGACTTCGCGCCATCCCAGCGCAATGGCAAGACAAAGCCGACAGGCTCGCCTTTGTCTTGTGAAAGCAACTCGGCCAGGGCTTTTCGGCGGGTCGGCTCGTGCAAATCCTCAACGGCGGGCTTGTAGTCGAAAATACTGCGATTCATCCACAATTGGTGCAAACCGTCTTCATGCGCTGGGTGTACGAAACTCGCTGCGACACCCAGCTCGGAGGCCAGCAGTTCGCTAAAACGTTTCGCATCGGAGGAACTAATCGGGACTGAAGTCTGCTGGAAGCCGAGTAGTTTCTGGTTGCGCCAAATCGGCACATCGTCGAGACGGAAAAAACATCCCAAGCGCCAGCGCGGCAAGCTTTCGCCGGCATACCAATCGCATTGCCCTAAATGGAGCACGCCCCCAGGGGCTATGCAGTTGCGCAGGCGGTCCAACAATTCCAACGCCACCAGTCGCTTATTCTGCCCCAACGCTGCCGTGGTCCATTCCGGTTCGCTGGAATGATGCCTGGAAACGAAAGAGATATCTAGCCCCAAGGATAGATTGATGGATTGGGATTTTAACGCGGCATCGATTTTTCCACTCAAAGCCCGTATGTCGGCCCAATTGCTATCCGCATAAGGCCAGTTAATGGGCTGGGGTGCGAGACGGCGCAAGCCGATGCTCTCGGTTTGGGTTTCTTCGCAGGCTTCAAAAGTGCCGACCATGGGCGATGTCCGCAAAGGTTCGGGGGCCGATGCCAAGGGAATGTGGCCTTCTGCGGTGAATATCCCGGCTGCGGGGTCCATACCGACCCAGCCGGCACCAGGCAAATAGACTTCGGCCCAGGCATGCAACTTGGCTATCTCCAAACCGCCTTCGGGCTGTGCCAACATCACCATATAACCGGAGGTGAAACGCGCAGCCAAACCTAAGCTGCGCAGGCTGAGCGTCAGCAGCCAAGCCAAATCGCCCGCTGAGGCTCGGCCTATGTCCAACATCGCCTCAAGGTCCAGCTCTAAGCTCAGGCCAGTGTCACGCCGCTCTGGAAATGCCTGGCAAAGTTTCAAGTTGAGTTCGCCTAGGCGCTCCATGATATAGCCGGGCATTAACTTAAACTCGGCCAACCAAGCCGCAAGCCTAGGGCCGACATCCCCCACCCGCAGGTAGGGGGCAAGTTCCCTGGCAAGTTGTTTGGGATATTCAAACGGAAACTTGACTGCGTAAGGTTCGACGAGAAAATTGAAGGGATTGACCGGGGACAGTTCCGCAATCAATTCGACGACCAAGCCTAGCCGGGAAACCGGCTCGGGGAGGTCCAGTCTGGCGAGGTAATTCTCATAAGGGTCGCGCACCCAGTTGAGGAAATTCGGCTCCGCCTCGATCTTGAGCGAATACGCCTCAATCATCGCTTTGGTATGCGGCGCCGGACGCAGTCGCAACCAATGGGTGGAAACTTGAACCTGCTGGTTGAACTGCAGGTCAATTCGATGGGTTAGTGCAATGCGTGTGCTCATGGCAGTGGCAGCCAGCGTAAGTCAAGCGTATAGGGATAAGCCGGATTGTCTCGCTCAGGCGGGGGTTCCCGCAGTGCGCCACAGTCCGGGGTGGGGTAGTAGGCTTCGAGTTTTCCCGCCCAGGCTGGACGGGGGGCATCGCCGGCTGTGTGCCCCCATGCCCAAAAACGCGAAACCCGGCGCGTTTCCGCCTCGTAGGCATTGATCGGAAAGCTTTCATAGGCAAGTCCTCCGGGATGGGCGACGTGATAAACACATCCGCCGACCGACCTTCCCAGGCGGCGGTCAAACAAATCGAATACCAAGGGGGCGTGGACCTCGACGGTTGGATGCAAGCCAAAAACGGCTTTCCAAGCCTTGTAGCGCACCCCGGCGACATAGTCGCCATCCCCGCTTATGGGTTGAAGCGGAAGCCTGCGGCCATTGCAGGTCAACAAAAAGCGTTCGCTGTCAAACCCACGGACGGTGACTTGCAGCCTTTCCAGCGCCGAATCCACCACCCGTGCCTGGCGATGGGCCACGGTTTCTTCCCCTAGAACCAGCCACGGTTCCAGCGCCATGCGCAGTTCCAGTGCCACCCCGGCATAGCTGACCCGTCCGAACACCGGAAAGCGGAATTCGTGGAATGGTTCGTACCACGCCAAGCTGATCGGATAACCCGCTTCGTTCAGTTCCTCAATGACACCCGAGAAGTCTGACCAGATGTAATGCGGCAGCATGAAACGGTCATGCTTGGCCGTGTCCCAGTGGGCCAAAGGATGCCGGTAGGGTTTCTTCCAGAAGTGGGCGACGAGGGCTCGCAACAGCAGCATTTGAGCCAGGCTCATCCGTGCGTGAGGCGGCATCTCGAAGCCGCGGAACTCCAGCAAGCCTTGGCGGCCGGAGGCGGAATCCGGCGAATTGAGTTTGTCGATGGAAAATTCGGCACGGTGGGTGTTGCCGGTCAGGTCAACCAAAAAATTGCGCAGGGCTCGGTCAACCACCCAAGGCGATTGGGTCCGTTCGATTTCATGCAGGCTCACTTCCAGTTCATCCAGAATCCTGCTGCCCTGTTCGTCTATCCTAGGCGCTTGCGAGGTCGGGCCGATGAACAGCCCGGAAAACAGATAGGACAGCGAAGGATGGTGTTGCCAGTAGGTAACCAGCGAACCCAACAAATCGGGCCTGCGCAAAAAAGGGCTGTTCTGCGGCGTTGCCGCGCCCAAGGTGACATGGTTGCCGCCGCCAGTTCCGGTGTGGCGCCCGTCGAGCATGAACTTTTCCGCGCCCAGCCGGGCCAGCCGTGCTTCCTCGTAGAGGGCGACGGTGCTGGCTTCGAGTTCGTCCCAATCGGAGGAGGGGTGGATGTTTACTTCGATCACGCCAGGGTCCGGCGTGACTTTCAGCACCTTAAGCTCCGGAGCATTCGGCGGCTCATAACCTTCGATCAAGACTGGAATCTTGAGTTCTTCCGCCGTTTGCTCAATGGCCTGGAGCAATAGCGCATAGCGCCAAAGCTCATTGATCGGGGGCATGAACACAAACAGCTTGCCATTGCGTGGCTCCAGGCACAGCGCGGTATGGGGAATGCCGGTCCAATATTGGTAACGCTTGCGGATGACCTCAGGCTTGTCGTCAACCGCCAAGGGCAAAGGCTTAGCCCAAGGCTCAGGGGCTTCCCGTGTCGGCGCAGGGGTAGCCGCAGGCTTTGGCGGAGTCAGGTATTCGACGACTTCCTGTTCCACACCCTGCGTCCAAGGCAGTTGGGAGATGGGCAAACGCAGACCCATAGGCGAACTACCCGGCATCAGGTACATATGTTCACGGGTAAATTCCCACGCCCCGGATTTCCAGCCGCCCAGGAACCAATCCCATCCTATCGGCAGGGCGTAGCCGGTGGGCTTTGACAAGCCGCGTGAGAGCACCAGCCCCAAGCCGTCACTCTTGGTGGCAGTTTCGGCTATCTCTGCCAAACCAAGGTTGACCGGCTGGTTGGCCTCTTGCCATAGATAATAAATCCAGTCCTCGTAACCTGCGACCAGAAAACTAGGCTTGATGCCCAGGTGGGCCGCCAGGCTCTCGCCGAAACGGCGGGCATGTTCGTGGCCGATGCCGTAATCTTGCTGCTCGTCGGCTATCAATGTCTCATTTTTCCACAGCGGTTCCCCGTCGGTCCGCCAAAAACAGCCCAAGGCCCAGCGCGGCAGCGGTTCGCCGGGATACCACTTGCCCTGGCCGTAATGCAGCAGTGCGCCGGGTGCGAAAGTCGATTTGAGCCGTTTGAACAGCTCGCCGGCCCGTTCGCGTTTATGTTCGCCCAAAGCGGCGGTGTTCCATTGGGCGCTTTCCATGTCGTCGACGGAGACAAATGTGGGTTCGCCACCCATGGTCAAACGGATGTCCAAAGCTTTGATTTCGGCATCCACCGCCCGCCCTAAAAGCTGGATATCCTGCCACTGTTCTTCCGTGTAGGGCTTGGTCACGCGGGGGTCTTCCAATACGCGGGTCACCACATTGCTGTAATCGAATTCCACTTCGCATTTGTCGGTAAAGCCCGTGATCGGGGCGGCGCTGACCGGGTCGGGCGTGCAGGAAAGCGGAATATGGCCTTCGCCTGCGAACAGCCCCGAGGTGGGGTCTAGGCCGACCCAGCCGGCACCGGGGATATACACTTCCGTCCACGCGTGTAGGTCGGTGAAATCTTGTTCGGGGCCTGATGGTCCGTCCAGGGCTTTCTGATCGGCGGTGAGTTGCACTAGATACCCGGAGACGAAACGGGCGGCCAATCCCAATGACCGCAATATCTGCACCAACAGCCAACCTGTGTCGCGGCAGGAGCCTAACGCCTTTTTCAGCGTTTCTTCACAGGTCTGTATGCCCGGGTCTAGCCGTATGGTGTAGTTGATATCCTGGTTTAAGCGGCTGTTTTGTTGCACCAGAAAATCGACAATGCGGCATTTCTTGTGCGATACCTTGGCGAGCCAAGCCGTCAACAGCGGGCCGCGCTCGGTCACTTCAAAATAGGCTTCGAGTTCCTGCCGCAGCATGGCGTCGTATTGAAACGGGTAATGCTCAGCGTACTTTTCGACAAAAAAATCAAAAGGATTGATGACCGTCATTTCGGCGACCAAATGAACGCCGACAGTCAGTTCTCGCACCGGTTTGGGGAATACGGCCCGCGCAACCCAATTGCCGAAGGGGTCTTGCTGCCAGTAAATGCGGTGGTCGGCGGCGCTGATGGCAAGCCGGTATTCGTGTATCGGCGTACGCGAATGAGGGGCGGGTCTCAGGCGAATCAAATGCGGCGACAGCGAAACGTCGCGATCAAAACGATAGGTCGTGATGTGGTCTATGCCAACATGTATTGCCATGTGGTTTGATGCTCCATTATGTTACAGCGATTTCAACATCAAATAATTACTTGATGAATTATATACAGCGTTTTAAACATCAACTGCTTACTGGAACGTGTATGATTGCACAATATATTCCGTTAAATTAAGCTCTAAAGTCACCTGCCCCTGCGGCACTGCTATTAAGTTAAGGATTTTCCGTTCGCCCTGAGCTTGTCGAAGGGTGAACGGAAAATCCCAACATATTGGAAGTTAAATCGTTCATGGTTCGACGGGCCCACCACGAACGGCCTAACTTAATGGCAGTGTCCCCCTGCGGGGGAGGGTTAGGATGGGGGCGAGGCAAATCAACAGTGTTGACCCCACCCACTAGCAAGGTTTAAAACGCTAGCCGTTCAATCTCATTGTAAGCTTTTCTCAGCCAACATTTCACCCTCTGGCGCTCCAACAAGCCAAGGCCGTTGGGAGTCTTCTCCGCCGGGTTCAATGCGGCCCAGAAACTGGTGTTCTGCCCGTCAATCTTTTGTATCGCAGATTCCTGTAGCCGGGTGATGGAGATGAATTTGGCGCCTAGCGCTTCCGCCCTAGCCCGTTCACCCGAATTGTCCAGCAGCTTGAAGCAGTCGCTGCGGACTTCGTTCAAAACCACCACCAAGTTAAATTTGCTGCCGTACTGGTTCAGCAAATTGCGCAATAAATCCACAGAGTCTTGGCCTGAGTCCATCACATGCCAATAGGTCAATTCCGTTCCTAGCTCTGCGGACAGTTCAAACAAAGCCGAGTCTTCAATCCATCTTGCCAGAAATTGGTGGGTTTGCGCAGCGAGATCAACCAGTACCAAGCGCTCGGGTTCTTCAGCCGCGGCTTCCACCACCCGGTCCAGGCTCTCATAACTGTCAACAACGACGGGCGAGGCAAAGCCCGCATAAAACCGCAACAAAGAGCCATGTGATTTATCGGTGTCGAAACCGACAAACGGCCGCTCATGGTCGATTAAATATTGCGCCAGTATCCTGCTGACCAGCGACTTGCCAACCCCGCCTTTTTCACCACCAATAAAATGAATTTTTGCCATCGAGTCATCACCTGTGTTAGTTATTGAGTTTACATGATAGCAATAAATAAGCCATATACAAAGGCATAAGCGCGAAGCGGGAGCAGTTAAGCTGCAAAAACGGTGGTGGGGAAAT
This sequence comes from uncultured Methylococcaceae bacterium, assembly GCA_903934875.1. GTDB lineage: Bacteria > Pseudomonadota > Gammaproteobacteria > Methylococcales > Methylococcaceae > Methylumidiphilus. Next base: position 29,568 of record CAIZPP010000054.1, on the reverse strand, counting down.
AGTCGCGCTTAAGAAGTCTGTCAGGCAATGCAAGGTTGGTGCAGTTGTGTTGTTGTGGTGCAGCTTTAGGACTTACGCTAAGCCCCGTTCGTGCTGAGCGAAGTAGGCCCCGCTTCGCACCGCATTGGAAGACATTTTTGCGTAAGTCTTACGGGCAGTTGTTTTCTAGCAAATCCTAAAAATAATGATAGGCAATAAAACAAGTTTCTGATTTAATGACTGCCTGAGCAGTTAGACAATATCCATCAACCAATCATTTGATGCTGAAACCGCTGTATATCAACCCCTTCAAACGCCTCCCCCAGCCAATGTCCGCACTAAGCCGCATTCTGATCTTGCCCGTAGTTTGCCTGCTGCTGCACGGTTGCACCGGGCATACGCCGTCTGGTAACACCACTGGGCCGGACATTCCGAAGACCTTGCCTAGCCCGCCCGCACCCGTGGCCCCTGTGTTGCCTCCGCCAGGGCCATCGATCCAAGCTGGGCCGGGCATTGCGGACAGGCCAGATGTGCAAGCCTTCATTGCGGACATGGGCCGCAAGCACGGTTTCAACACCGGCGAATTGCGCCACTTGTTTGCCGGGGTCAATATTCAGGATGCCATACTGGCAGCCATCGAAAAACCTTATGAAGCCAAACCCTGGTATGCCTACAAGAAATTGTTTTTGACCGATGCCCGCATCCAGGGCGGAATCGAGTTCATGCGCCGCAACGCAACCGCCCTGGCCAATGCGGAAAAGAAATATGGCGTCTCGCCTGAAATAATAACCGCCATCATCGGCGTGGAAAGCAGTTATGGCCAGCGGCCCGGCAATTACCGGGTCATTGACGCGCTGTCCACTCTCACTTTCGGGTACCCGAAACGGGCGGCGTTTTTCCGAATCGAACTGGAGCAATTTCTGTTGCTGTGCCGGGACGAGGGCATGAACACGCTCAAGCCGACAGGCTCCTATGCCGGGGCAATGGGCATGCCACAGTTCATGCCCAGCAGTTTCCGCCGTCTGGCCGCCGATGGCGACGGCGACGGCCGCCGCGACATCTGGAGCAATCCCGCCGATGCGATTGCTAGCGTTGCCCACTATTTTGCCGTCAGCGGTTGGCTAACTGGCAAGGCGATAGCGGTTCCCGCCAGGGTGGAAGGCACAGCCTACCAAGGGCTGGTCAGCAAAAGCCTAAAACCAGACCATGCCTGGTCCCAATTCATGGCAATGGGGGTCGTACCCGAAGAGCCGGTCAATGGTTCGCCACAGGCCGCTCTAGTGAAATTGGAGGATGAAACCGGGCCGGCCTTTTGGGTGGGGTTCCAAAATCTCTATGTGATCACCCGTTACAACCACAGTTCGCTTTACGCTGTGGCGGCGTATGAGTTGAGCAAGAGGATAACGCCTTAGTGCGGAGGCAAACGGGTGGGCAGCTTTTGCATCTGCGACTCCCGCTCATCCTCCTTCTCCTTCTTTTCGCGCATACGCTTTTGTTCCAATTCCCGCTCCACTTCCTCCGGGTCGGGTTTTACCACTTTGAGTTCAACGGGGTTGCAGTTTTGGCCCGCTTTAGGAGCAGCAGTAAAGTTGGTCCTGCCACCTGTCACACACTTGTAGACGGTTTCAGCCCCGGCACCGGGATAAACGCCACAGGCTAGCCCCGCGAACAAGGCCGCCATAGCCAACTGTCTGACCATTGATTTTTTCATCCCGCCCCCGTTAAATCAGTCACAGCGTTTTCATCGTTAAGATATACCTAAATGAAGGACGCTCAGTTACAGCATTTTCAACATCAAAGAGTTGCTTGGTAGTGGGTATGATAGCGCAGGTTATTCGGTTAACCTGAAGGGTTAAAGGAATGTCTTTTGTTGACCGTCAAAACGGCCTATGTGCCATTTTTTTTACCCCTAGGAGTCCCGATTTGCATTCATCTACAGCGTTTTTTCTTAACAAAGAAAAATAATAAAGGGCACCCCATCAAACCATCCTGCGTTTGAATTGCTTTGCAAAATGATATAACTTAACAAGTAACTTTTCGATATTAACAACGCTGTATGCTTAAAGATAACGGAATGCCCTGACTTTTCATGCAAGCTATCAAGTAACTATCCGATGTTGAAAACGCTGTAACCTATGCCGGATTGATGACATTGCGAATCATGCGCCGCTCCACCTCTGCCAGCCATTCAGAACCCAGCAAAGAGACCATCACGCGGCAAACCCCATTCCGTGCTGCCATCGTCAAACCACCGGGGTGCCGCAAATTTTCGCGCCGCAGGTGAAATTCCACCAATATGGCCCGAAGAAATTGCGCAGCATGCAGGGTGTGGGTGTTCATGTCACTGATTAGATAATCGAATTTTACCGAGAAAACCGCATCGCGCAAATAAGCATCGAAACAACCATCCGCCTCGGCCACCAGCAACAAGCGGAAAAAATCACGCTGCTGCAGAAACATCGCCGGGTCATGGTAAAACTTCCAGGCATGTTCCAAATCGTGAACCATGAAAGCGAAAGCATTCGGTTTGGTCAACACAGGATCGAGCATCCTAGGCCAAGTAGACAAGACGGTCACTGGCCTAGTTCCTTGCGCCTGCATAGCCAGCACTTCCCGCGAGTTGGGGATATGCTCGCATAAGGTCAAAGGCCATTCCATTCTCAGCCATGCCGAGAGCGCCGCTGGCACGTTGCCGGTAACGCCAAAAAACTGGTAGCGCTCGAAATACCATAGCATATACTCACGAACCCGCTGCCTGTCCAGACCGGATGTTTCCTTGAGCCATGTAACCGGGTCGGGCCTCGGGTCACTCTTGATTCGCCTTGATGCAAACCGCCTGCCGTGGGTAGCCGCCTGCCAATGCAGGAAATAGAGCGCGGCATAGGAGGGATCGTCGACTTCCCCGGCGCGCCAGCGGGCAATGGAATGGAATAGATTGTTTAGCTCCACTGAGGTTTGACTTTCAACTGTATCGGCCACTCACGGCTGCCCGTGCAGGCTCAATGCCGTGCTTGCGCAAGCGTTCTGCAGCGTAGGCGCTGCCAGTGCGCATCCAGATTTCATAAAGACGCAACACATCAGTTTGCGACGCTAGCGGCGTGTTATCGCCGACTTCCGACAAGGCTTCGACAAAGGATTGGAACTTTGTGGACAACTCGCTAAAAATTGCCCTAAAAGTGCGCGCACGCACCGAACTGGATGATTGCTCGGATAGCATAGCATAAGCGCTGCCACCCATCGCGATATAGTAGTCAATATCGACCAGCTTGCGGCTTAAACTGGCGGCAAACAGGCCCGCGACCACCAGGGCCACGTCACCTAAGCGACGCAAGGCGGCTTCGCGCTCGTCCTGGGTCTTCGCCTCCACCGCCTCGGCATAAGTTAAGGCCAGCGGCTGCCCTCCCGCGCCCCACTGCTGATTTTGCGGGAAAAGGTTTTCCGCCCGCACAAACCAGGCAAGCAAGTTGACGATGTAGAAGACTGTGCCTTCCTCCGCCTTTACTTTTTGCCGGGACAGGGCAGAACTTAGGGAGTCCTTGAAATATTCCGTGACGTTCATATCGACAATCAATGGCTGTTTACGGATGTTGGTTTCGCTGTGCATGGCTTTGCTCCTCGTTCCGGAAAGTTCGCTATTAAAAGCATCGGACCGTCATACGGTTCGACCACCATCTTTCTTCATACAGGAGCCATGCCAAGCAAAATGAATGCAGACCGACTAGGTTTTTAAAACCGAGTCGGTCTGTTACAGGCCAAGCTCGCTGAGGCCCGGATGACCGTCTGGCCGCCGTCCTTGGGGCCAGTGGAATTTTCTGTCGGATTCCTTGATCGGCAGATCGTTAATGCTGGCAATGCGCCTACACATCAAACCGTTCACGTCGAATTCCCAATTTTCGTTGCCATAGGAACGGAACCAATTGCCGGTATCATCGTGCCACTCGTAGGCGAAGCGGACGGCAATTCGGTTGCCGCCGAACACCCACAGTTCTTTGACCAGCCGGTAATCCAGTTCGCGCACCCATTTACGGGTTAAAAACTGCACAATCTCCTCTCGTCCATGTGGAAATTCGCACCGGTTCCGCCACTGGCTGTCGGGGGTGTAGGCTAATGCGATGCGCTGCGGGTCGCGAGTGTTCCATGCGTCCTCCGCCGAGCGCACTTTTCGGACGGCGGTTTCATGGGTAAACGGTGGCAAAGGCGGGCGCGCTTCAATTGATGCGGTCATGGCAGGTCTTCCCCAATCGTTTTATACCCAACTTGAATCGTCGCCATCGTCTAAATCAGGGGCTGGATCGTCATTGTCAACAAAAAGGTCATCGCTATCGTCGGATTGGGACCAGTCATCATTGCGTGCCACCCCGGCATCCACAGGGGTTTCGTAATAGTTATTGATGACGGTTTCCTCTGTGGCCTTCTCGCCGGATGAGTCACCGAAAAACGACGAAGACGATTGATGATGCCCCAAAAGGTTCTCCAGGCCCTGGAACAAAAAGCCACCGGCAACCACCCCTGCCGCTGTCGTGGCAATATTGCCGAGGAAACTGCCGCCCCCTCCGCCTAGAAGTGAACCCTGCTGCGGTGCTGCGGGGGCGGCATAAGCACCCGCAGCGGAGCGGGGAAGCTGATAACTGCCGGCACCCGGAACGCCCCCGCTATTCGCACCGCCGTCTATGGATTGCGCCCAAGGATTGCCGCCGCCTAGGAAGCCGGGGTTGCGATTGCCTGCCTGCGCCCTTTGCACTTGGCCTTGCAATTCGGCGATTTGCGCCTTGGCTACATTAAGCGCCTGCTCAACCAACATGGAGCGCTGCACAAGCAAATAAGCGGCATCTGCTTGTTTTGACGCCATCTCGCGGATCAGCTTGTCCGCCTCCTCGTCCTTCGCGCCCACACGGGCATCGCCTAGTTGTTTGAGAAACAGAGTTAATTGATCACGCTCTTGTGGTGTCATTCCGGCCTCATCTTTAAATTGGGTGGGTTTTAAGTGTGTGTTGCAGCCTTTATTGGGGCTGCGTCATTGAATTCAAGCTGCGGCTCCAGCAATTCTCAGTTTGGGCCAGGATCGATAAATATAACCCCGTCATTTCGGCAGGGATGCCGAAATCCAGCGATCATGGATGTGGCACACGTTGATTATGAGATGCTTAATCCGTTGTCTTGTTACCGTCCTTGGCCTGGATTTCGGCATCCCTGCCGAAATGACGGGGCTTCGAGCCAAACTGAAAATTGCTGCTGCGGCTCAAGCGGACTTGAACTAGCAATAATTTACTATTATAATACACCAGATAGTTTGGGTCGTTAGCTCAGTCGGTAGAGCACCGCACTTTTAATGCGATGGTCCCGCGTTCGAGTCGCGGACGACCCACCATAATAATCAAGGCTCTACGATAAATCGTAGGGCTTTTTTTATGTCCGATCAGACACTAGCTGAAGTTTGACCGCCATCATCTGCAATAATTCCACGCCAAGATGCGCTATCATCCTAATTCTTGACCACACAGTGCTTGCCGTGAGCACTGCAGCTTACGCAGAGTTTTTGGCCCGCCTTGATGCTCCGCCGCAACCTAAGGATTTGGTAAAAAACAACTTCCCGAAAACCGGCTTAGGAAAAAGTGCGCTAACTCCATCCACAGACTCAATTCAGGGAAATTGTTCCCGCGGCCATATCCTAACGACCGTTTGCGCAAAGCACTGCAAACCCCCGCGCCTTGGATAGTGCCTACTTCTTCGCTTCCTTTTCCATGCCTAAGGACAAACTCACGGCGTTGACGTAACCGGGTATGATCGTGCCCTTGTCGGTGACAATCATCGGAGTTCCATTGGCGCCAAACTCCTCGCCCAGCTTCATGTGGGCCGTGACCGGGTTTTCGCATTGCTTCATGTCTATGCTTTCACCCTTTTTTGCCTTGGTGAGTGCCGCATTGCGATCCTTTGCGCACCAAACTGCCACCGCTTTATTGTATGAGTCCGAGTTCAAACCGGCGCGGGGGAAAAACAGATAACGCACTTCAATGCCCTGATTCAGGTACTGGTCCATCTCGGAATGCAGTTTGCGGCAATAGCCACAGTCAATATCAGTGAAAACATAGATGGCATGTATCGTCTTCTTGGGTTTGAACACGATCATATTGTTCAAACCAAGCTTATCCAATTGTGCGATTCTAGCTCTCCCCAAGCGGGCTTCGGTCAGGTCTTTGTTGGCCTCGACATCAATCAGGCTGCCTTCAATAAAAAAATTACCGTCTTGGCTCACATAATAGAGCTTGGAGCCGGAAATAAATTCATATATTCCAGGTATCTCTGTCGCCTGTTTATTGGCATTGATATCGGTCAGCTTGCCTTCGACCAAATAGCGTCCGTCCTTGCTCATATAGAATGTTTTCGAACCGGCGACGACCTCGTAAAGACCCGCAAGCTTGGAGGGCTTGATCGAACTTGTGGTCAAGCCAGGCGCAATTTTATTGAGGGCATCTACTATGGCCTGGTTGGAATCCTCTTCAGCCAGAAGAGGTTGGGAAAGGCATAGAAACACACCTATGAGCACATTAAACAGTGTTTTTTTCATCGTTGGATTCACATATACAGCGTTTTCAACATCAAATAGTTACTTGGTAGTGGGTATGATAGGGCAGGTTATTCGGTTTATCTGAAGGGTTGACTGAATATCAGTTTTAGGTATATTTTGAAGATGAAAACGCTGTAGGTGGATTCAAGCCTGATGCCTAAAAATATCCAAATAGAAGCTAAAGAACATCAAAGAAAACAATATCACAATGCCTATATTTTGAAATACGAGTTGAACACCCTCGGGAATGGGCTTACCCCTCACCGCTTCCATTGCATAAAACATCAAATGCCCGCCATCCAGCACCGGAATTGGCAACAGGTTGAGCACTCCCAAACTGATGCTGACAATCGCAAGGAATTTCAGAAACTGTACTAAACCCATGCTGGCCGATTGCCCCGCATACTGGGCTATGCTAATTGGCCCGCTAAGATTATCGACCGAAGCCTTGCCTACTATCATGCGGCCGATCATTTTCAGGGTCATGGTCGAGTAATCCCAAGTCTTGGCTACTGCCGCGCCCAAGGCAGGGAATACCCCCAAACGGTATTGTACCTGCATGGCGTTAAGCAAATTTTCCGGGATTCGCACGGCGGCACCGATTTTTCCTATCACGCCCTGCGCCGAATCCACTTTGGCCGGGCGTATGTTTAAGGTATGTTCGACACCGTCCCGCATCACTTGCAAATCAATGGCCTTGCCTGGATTGGCCCGGACATAATCGACCCATTGCCGCCAATCCTTGATGGCCTTGCCATCGGCGACCAGCAGACGGTCGCTGGGAGCCAAGCCTGCCGCCTCGGCGGCACTGTTCGGTTCTATCTTGTCCACAACTGGCGGGAGGGAAGGCTCCATAGGCTGAAAACCAAGCCGCTCATGCAGCTTGTCTGGGTTTTCGACGACATCGGAAGGGATCGTCAACACACGGCTCACTCGTGCATCTCTATTCGTCTTGACTGCTACGGTCACGTTCTCATGGTCCATTCCCTGCTCAATGACCTCACCGATGGCCAGACTCCAAGTCGGGGTATCGGTAGTGCCGACAGACAGGATTTCATCCCCTTCGACAAACCCCGACTGCTCTGCCAAAGTGCCCTTGGCAATGTTTCCCAGGATTGGCCGCATACCGGTTTCCCCAAGCATGAAGACAATCCAATACAGCACGATGGCAAGCAAAAAATTGGCAAGTGGCCCTGCAAAAACAATGGCCGATCGGACGGCCAGCCGCTGCCGGTTGAAGGCATAAGGCAAATCCTCAGGCGATACCTCGCCCTCCCGCTCATCCACCATCTTCACATAGCCACCTAGGGGCAGCAGGCCAAGCGAAAACTCAGTGTCTTCGGGCGATTTGCGATAACTCCAGACTGATTTGCCTATCCCTATGGAAAACAGCTTGACCCTCACGCCCAGTTTCCGACAGGCATAAAAATGGCCAAACTCGTGAAAGGCCACAAGTACTACCAGTGCCAACAGGAAATAAAAAACCGTGTGTATCAGCGCAAAAGATGGCATGGCTGTCAATGGCAGTGTCGTTTGGCGATATAGGCTTGTGCCATAACCCTTGACTCCAAGTCTGCCTCCAACACGGCCTCAATTGATTCGGCGGCTCGCAAGGGGATATTTTGCATACAATGTTCGATTATGTCGGGGATGGAAGTGAAGCGGACTCTCTTGTCGAGAAACGATGCGACTGCCACTTCATTGGCAGCATTCAATACCGCAGGCATAGACCCACCTGCGCCCACCGCTTGGTAAGCCAAGCGCAAATTCGGAAACCGTTTAAAATCCGGTGCCTGGAAGTTCAATTGTCGGACAGCGAACAAGTTCAAAGGTTCCGCGCCCGAATCAAATCGCCCTGGCCAAGCCAGGGCATGGGCGATGGGTATGCGCATGTCGGGGTTGCCCATTTGCGCCAGTACTGTGCCGTCCACATAATCCACCATGGAATGGATGACACTTTGCGGATGCACAACCACTTGGAGTTGTTCGGGTGGCAGGTTGAACAGCAGGCAGGCTTCGATGACTTCCAATCCTTTGTTCATCATCGTGGCCGAATCCACCGAAATCTTCCTGCCCATGACCCAATTAGGGTGTGCGCAAGCCTCATCCGGCGTGACATTGTGCAGTTCGTGGAGTTCTTTATGCAGAAATGGCCCGCCTGATGCGGTCAGCAAAATCCGGCGGACTTCCGGGGCGGCGTGGCCTGCGCGGTAATTGGCCGGCATACACTGGAAGATGGCATTGTGTTCGCTGTCGATGGGCAATAGCTCAGCACCAGACCTGGCCACCTCACTCATGAACAAAGCACCGGACATGACCAGAGCCTCTTTGTTGGCAAGCAACACGCTTTTCCCCGCTTTAGCCGCCGCCAGCGTGGGCAATAACCCTGCCCCACCGACAATGGCCGCCATGACGCTGTCCACCTCGGCCAAGGAAGCGACCTCCTCCAAAGCGGTGACTCCGCACAAAACCTCAGTCGCCAAGCCAGCCGCCTTGATCCGCTTGCGGAATTCGGCAGACTTTTTCGCATCGAGTAAAACGGCGTAGTCCGGGCTATGGGCTTGGCACTGCTCGAACAGTAGGTCTACATTGTTATTGGCAGTCAACGCAACGACACGATAGCGGTCGGGATGCCTGCTTACAACATCCAATGTACTGACGCCAATCGAACCTGTGGAACCAAGAATACATATACCTTTCATTGGAAGAAAATCCCCAGCAGCTTTGAACCCGCATAATAAACCGAGACAGCGGCAATCAGGCTATCGACCCGGTCCAGCACACCGCCATGTCCAGGTAGAATGACTCCGCTGTCTTTTACCCCACGCACTCGTTTGGCCATACTCTCAAACAAGTCACCGACTACGGAAATAACTACAACGACTATTGAAAACACCATGAAGTCTAATGTTTGAACAGGATCAAAACGCGTGAACGTACCCGCCTCATTGGCGTATAAGACACCTGCGGCAGCCAATGCGAACAAGGCTACCGCCAACATGGCAACGTAAAGCCCCTCCACGGTTTTGCCGGGACTGATTTCGGGACTCAGTTTAGTGACTCCCCACCGCTTGCCCCCAAAGTATGCGGCTATGTCCGCCAACCAAACTAGCATGAACAGATACAGCAGTTGCTTAGACCCTAGATTATGTTGCGTCCAAACCATGAGTATCCAGGAACTCACCAAAATGAACAAGCCGACAAACAGCTTTACGCCTAAGGGATACTTAACTTCCAATAGTTTGGCAGGATACTTCCGCAACAGGATGCTAAACAGAAACCACCATGCGACCACCGGCCAGGCCAACCATTCTTCCATGTCACCCGCCCATTGTTGGTATGATGTCATTATGCCCACGCAAATAGCCAAAAAACTTGCACGGGCAGGAATGGTTGCCAGACCCGCAAGATTTGACCACTCCCATGCGCACACCGCAATGACTACCCCCCAAAGTAGGGCAAACCACTGGTCGGGTAGGAACAAAATGGCCGCTATGGCCAACGGCGCGAGAACCAAAGCCGTCAAGACACGATTTTTCAGCATGTATTTATTAACTTAAGGCTGGCGGACCTGACTTAGCGCAGGCCGTTATGAATGAAAAGCTTTTCCACTTGATCGCCGGTATATCCGAAGCGGCGCTGGCGACCGGCGTAATCCTTAATTGCTTCTTCCAACTCGGTTTGGTCGAAGTCCGGCCACAGGGTGTCGGTGAAATAAAGCTCGGTATAGGCCAGTTGCCAGAGCATGAAGTTGCTGATGCGCTTTTCCCCGCCGGTGCGGATAAACAGATCAGGCTCGGGCAGGTCTGCCAAATTCAGATTTGACGCAATAATTTCAGTGCTGATATCGGCGGGGGCAAGATGTCCTTCAGCCACTTGAGTGACCACGCGGCGCACTGCCTCGGTTATTTCCCAGCGTCCGCCGTAATTTGCCGCGATGACCACATTGAGGCCGGTATTGGAAGAGGTCAAACTCTCGGCGGCGGAAATACTTTCCTGCAACTCGAAGGCGAAGGCTGTTCTGTCCCCGATGACCCGAAGTCGCATATTGTTTTTGTGGAGCTTTGCGGTTTCCTTTTCCAGCGTCGCCAAGAACAGCCCCATCAACACCGAAACCTCTTGTTGCGGCCTGCGCCAATTTTCACTGGAAAACGCGAAGAGAGTCAACGCGTTCACACCGATAGACCCACAATATTCGATCACCTTGCGCACAGAACTTACCCCGGCATGATGACCAGCCGTGCGTGGTAAAAAACGGTTTTTCGCCCAACGACCATTGCCGTCCATAATAATTGCGATATGACGCGGTAATTGTCTCTGAACCAAGAGCTTTACTTCAGATTCCATAGGTTGAGGTCGAAGTAACCAAATTCATGTCTACTGTTATTGCGTAGGGATTATAAGCCGTGGGTCATATTGCCAAAAGATCGGCTTCCTTTTCATTCAGCAGCGCATCAATTTCCTTGATGAACTGGTCGGTCAATTTTTGAATCTGCTCACCGCCGCGTTTTTCATCGTCTTCTGAAATTTGCTTGTCCTTCAGGGCCGACTTAAGCTCGGTGTTGGCATCACGGCGAATATTGCGCACGGCCACTCGCCCATTTTCAGCCTCATGGCGCACCACCTTGATAAGGTCTTTCCTGCGCTGCTCGGTCAACGGGGGCAGCGGCACACGGATTACCATACCTGTTTTGCTGGGATTGAGGCCAAGGTCGGAGGAAAGTATCGCCTTCTCTACCGCCTGAACCATATTCTTTTCCCAAGGCGTGATTGCCAGCGTCCGGGCATCCTCGGCATTGATATTGGCGACTTGGGACAAGGGCACATCGTTGCCATAGTAATTGACATGCACATGCTCCAACAAACTGGGGTGCGCCCGGCCAGTACGGATTTTGGCGAACTCATGCTTGAGGGCTTCAATGGATTTCTTCATGCGCTCTGTCGTGCGCTGCTGAATATCGGAACTCATATTAATTATCCTGTTACTATCAGGGAACCAATTTCTTCGCCTTGCACCAAGCGCATGATAGCGCCGGGCAAGAACACGTTCATTACACGCAGTGGCATGTTGTGGTCTCGGCAAAGAACCAAAGCAGTGGCATCCATGACATTCAAACGCTGGTCCAAGGCTTCGTCGTAAGTCAGGCGGGGGTATAAAACCGCCGCTGGATTTTTGAGCGGGTCATCCGAATACACGCCATCCACCTTCGTCGCTTTGATCAGAATATCGGCGCAAATCTCCACCGCCCGCAAGCTCGCCGCCGAATCAGTGGTGAAAAATGGATTGCCTGTGCCAGCGGCAAAAATCGGCACACGCCCTTTCTCCAGGTGGCGGACGGCACGGCGCCGGATGTAATCTTCACATACTTGGTTTATTTTCAATGCCGACATGACCCGCACTTGCCGCCCCAGATGCTCCAAAGCATCCTGCATTGCCAAGGCGTTTATCACAGTGGCCAGCATACCCATGTGGTCTCCTGTCACCCGGTCCAGTCCTTGGGAAGCTCTTTCCGCCCCGCGAATGATGTTGCCGCCACCGATCACCACACCTACCTCAACCCCGGCACGGCACAGGTCATCTATTTCCGCCGCGATGCGGTGCATAGTGTTGGCATCTATGCCCCCCGACTGATCGCCCATCAAAGCCTCCCCGCTCAATTTGAGGAGGATTCTCTTGTATTTTGGCTCACTCATTATGATTTTTCGCTCCTGGGTATCGTGTCGGTGCGGTGAACGAAGACTTCACCGCGCCGAGGTCTGATCTGTCTGATGATAATTTGCCTTAACGCAACCCGGCTTGGCTCATTACTTCTTCGGCAAAATCGCTGACTTCCTTTGCAATGCCCTCTCCAACTTCCAAACGCGAGAAGCGAGGCACGGAAGCTCCCTTAGCCTTGAGCAAAGCGCCTACCGTTTGATCGGGATCTTTGACGAAAGGTTGCCCTAGCAAGGTGATTTCGCCGAAGAACTTCTTGATCCGCCCAGCAACCATTTTCTCAATAATATCAGCGGGCTTTCCGCTTTCCGCTGCCTGGGCCGCATAGATTTCCTTCTCTTTGGCGATGAGTTCGGGTGACACTCCCGACTCATCCACGCAAACCGGCTTGCTGGCCGCCACATGCATAGCGATATCCTTGCCCAAGGCAATGTCCCCGCCGACAATTTCCACCAAGACACCGATCCGGGTTCCATGCAGGTAGCTGGCAATCAAGCCATTGGCGGATTCGTAGCGTTCGAAACGGCGTACATTGATGTTCTCGCCCAGCTTGGCAATCAGTTCCCTACGATGTTCATCAATGCTGGCGTTGCCGCCAACCAACTCCCCTCCCAAATCCTGCGGCAAGGCTAAGGCCAAGGCCTCTTCCACCGTGGAGGCGTTGGACCCCAGCAAAGCTTGCGCAACCAAATCGGCAAACGCAATGAAATCATCGCTTTTGGCAACGAAGTCGGTCTCACAGTTGATTTCCAGCACCACGGCGCTTTTACCGTCTGCGCTGTTTTTCACCGATATGCGCCCTTCGGCGGCAGTACGGCTAGACTTTTTGTCGGCCTTAGCCAATCCAGACTTACGCATGATTTCGATAGCAGCCTCAATATCCCCTTGGGCTTCGACCAATGCCTTTTTGCACTCCATCATGCCCGACCCGGTGCGTTCGCGCAGGTCTTTAACCAACGCTGCTGAAATATTCATTATCCAAACTCTCCAATAAAATAACGATTCGACCTAATTCATTTTAAGAAAACGCCCCCAGTGCGGAGGCGTTTCCAAGCCCACTGAACAGGTGGTGCTTAATACCGCGCTTACTCTTCGACGTAGGCGCTTTCTTCACCTTGAGGTGCTGCGACAGCATCCATTTCAACAAATTCGTCTTCGCTTCCCTCGGCAAAACTGACTCCGTTGGCCTTGCCTTGCAGGATTGCCGTTGCAGCGCTTTGCGCATACAACTGCACCGCACGGATGGAATCGTCATTGCCGGGGATGATATAGTCAATGCCTGTAGGGCTATTGTTGGTATCAACGATTCCGACCACTGGAATGCCGAGTTTGAGGGCTTCGCTGACCGCGTTCTTCTCATAACCCACATCCATAATGAACAGCACTTCCGGCAGCTTTTCCATGTCACGGATGCCGCCCAAGCTAAGTGTCAATTTGTCGAGTTCCCGCATCATACCCAATGCTTCCTTCTTGCTGAAGCGATTCAGGCGGCCATCATCGCGCATGGCCTCTAATTCCTTCATCCTTGAGACAGACTGCTTGATGGTCTTGAAATTGGTCAGCATGCCACCTAGCCAACGGTGGTTGACGAAGGGCATGCCGCAACGCGCTGCGTCTTCTTCTATGACTTTGCGGGTTGTTTTTTTTGTTCCAACGAATAAAATCTTGCCCCGGTTGGCCGCCACCTGTTCCAGATAGCGCATGGCATCATTGAACAGTGGCAAGGTTTTTTCAAGATTTACAATATGGATATTGCTGCGCGCACCGAAAATGTAAGGTGCCATTTTGGGGTTCCAGTACCGCGTCTGGTGACCGAAGTGAACACCTGCTTCAAGCATTTGACGCATGGTTACAATCGACATTCAAAAAACTCCTGATTGTGTTGGAGACGGGACTAGCGTCCGCCTCGTCGGGTTGAGCCTCCACCTGCCCCATCCGGCGACCTTTAAAGGGACTTTAGTTCCCCCTAAGGCACCCCGCAGAATGTGACGGCAGATGTGTGTTGTTGCCAAATTAAGCAGACCTTTATACCATGAACCGATAAATTCAACAATCCACGCAACTGTTTTTGCCTTTCGGCGAGAGAAGTCGGCGCACAATACCTATTGTAACCATGAGCATTACCATCAAAACACCTGCAGAAATCGAAAAAATGCGAGTGGCTTGCCGCCTCGCCGCCGAAGTATTGGATATGATTGCAGAGCACGTCGTCCCGGGCATCAGCACCGAGGAGTTGGATCGCATTTGCCACGAGTACATGGTGGAGGAGCAAAAAGTCATTCCTGCACCGTTGAATTACCGGGGGTTCCCGAAGTCCATCTGCACCTCGGTGAACCACCAAGTCTGCCACGGCATTCCAGGCCCGAAAAAGCTCAAAAACGGCGATATCGTCAATATCGACATCACCGTCATCAACGACTCCTACCATGGCGACACTAGCAAAATGTTCTTCGTCGGCGAGGCTTCGATCAAAGCCAAGCGTCTGGTAGCCATCACCCAGGAATGCCTATATTTGGGAATCAAAGAAGTCAGGCCGGGAGCGCGTTTAGGCGATATCGGCCACGCCATCCAGAAACATGCCGAGTCCAACGGTTTTTCGGTCGTACAAGAATTTTGCGGTCACGGCATCGGGCGGAACTTTCACGAGGATCCGCAAGTCCTGCATTATGGAAAACCAGGGGTTGGCGAAGAAATCAAAGAGGGCATGCTCTTCACCATCGAACCGATGATCAACCAAGGCAAGCGTTATGTTAAAGTCTTGCCTGACGGATGGACCGCCGTCACCAAGGATCATAGCCTGTCCGCCCAATTCGAACACACCATCCTAGTGACACCGGTTGGTTATGAAGTTTTGACCCTACGCCAGGAAGAATTGTTTGAATAGTTTAACTGCGGCACCACGCCATAAATTTATTGAATTTTCGGGGCTTCCCCGGCCTGAACTCATCAGAGAACATAAGGCGCGGATACAGGCCAACACCGCCGAATTGGTCCAACGGTACCAGGCGGGGGAGTCCATCGCTAAGCTCATCCATGACCGCGCCGATTTCATTGACGGCCTGCTAGTCGCCGCTTGGTACGGCTTGGTCGGGGAATACGCGGACACCCATTCCTTGCTTGCCGTCGGTGGTTACGGGCGTCGCGAGTTGCATCCCTATTCCGACATTGACATTCTGTTCCTGCTCAACGAGCAGGCGCACCTCCTAGGGGATGGCGCTTGGGCTTGCGAACAACCCTATGAGAGGGCCGTCACGAGCTTTTTCCAATTTGTAATAGACATAGGCCTGACGGTAGGATACAGCGTGCGTACGGTGGTTGAATGCTTAGATGCCGCCCATAGCGACCAAACTATCATGACCAACCTGATGGAGGCGCGATTTTTGGCCGGGTCTAATGAGCTTTGCGACGCGCTCATGGGCAGGATTGGGCCTGAGCACCTTTGGCCCGTCAGCCAGTTCTTCACTGCCAAGCAGGAGGAACAGCAAGCCCGTTACGCCAAGTACCACGATACTGCCTACAATTTGGAACCCAATGTCAAGGAGGGGCCGGGTGGCTTGCGGGATATCCAGATCATCGGTTGGATCGTTAAACGCCAGCACAAGACATCCGACCTGCGCGACCTCATTGTGCAGGGCTGGCTGACCGAAGCGGAATTCGCCGAGTTGATGGATGCGCAGGAATACCTCTGGCGAATCCGTTTCGCCTTGCACATATTGACCGGTCGGCGCGAAGACCGGCTGCTGTTCGATTACCAAAGGGAATTGGCCAGTCAATTCGGCTACAGCGGAGACGGACCCAACGCCGCTGTAGAACAGTTCATGCAAGGCTATTTCCGCGTCGTTGTGGAACTTGAGCGCTTGAATGAAATGGTCATGCAACTGTTCGCCGAGGCCATACTGCACAATAATCAGGATCCCATAGTCATTCCCCTCAGCCCATCCTTCCAATCAGTCAACAACTACATTGAAGCCCGGCACTCCCGTGTTTTCAGGGACAACCCACTCACTTTACTGGAAATTTTCTTAGTTTTGCAGCAGAACTCGGACTTGCAAGGCATCCGCGCATCCACCATCCGGCTGATCCGCCAGCATCTTAACCTGATTGATGATGATTTTCGCAACAATCCCAAAGCTTGCAGCCTGTTTATGGATATCTTACGCAAGCCTGGCGGCATCACCCATCAGTTGCGCCGCATGAACCGCTATGGTGTGCTGGCCGCCTATCTGCCATATTTTGCCAATGTGGTGGGTAGGATGCAGTACGATCTGTTCCATGTTTACACGGTGGACGAACACACCTTGTTCGTGGTGCGCAACCTGCGGCGCTTTACCCTCGAAAAATATCGCGGTGACCATCCGTACTGCTACGAAATCTTCCCCTTGATTGAAAAGCCGGAGTTGCTCTACATCGCCGCCCTGATGCACGACATCGCCAAGGGCAGCGGCGGCGATCATTCGGTCCTAGGCGAAAAAATCGCTGGCAATTTCTGCCAACGCCACGGACTGGACCATCGCGACACGGAGCTGGTGCGATGGCTGGTGCGCCATCACTTGCTGATGTCGATGACTGCCCAGCGCAAAGACATTAGCGACCCCGAGGTCATTCATGAGTTCGCCACCCTGGTCGACGACCCGGACCGCCTCAATTACCTTTACCTGCTTACCGTGGCCGACATCCGTGCGACCAACCCCAGCCTATGGAATACCTGGAAAAGCGCATTGCTGCAAGAATTGTTCGTCTCCACCCGCCGCGCCTTCCGTAGCGGGCTGGAAAAGCCCGCAGATCTGGTCGGCCGGGTCCGCTCGACGCAAACAGACACCCTAAAACTTCTTGCCCGTTTGGGGATGACGGTGGAGGCCGTGGAGCAAATCTGGAGGAGTATTTCGGACGATTACTTTATGCGTTGCCAGCCTGAGGAAATTGCCTGGCACACCCTCGCCATCGCCACTTGCGGACCCGACGAACTGCCCTTGGTGCTGTTGCGCCCGACTAGCCAGCGCGGCAGTGCGGAAATTTTCATCCACGCCCGCAATCAAGATTTCATCTTCGCGCACAGTACCGCCGTGCTGGACCAACTCGGGCTGACCATCCTTGATGCCAAGATCATCACCACGGTCAACGGTTATGTGTTGAACAGCTATCATGTGCTGGAACAGACCGGCGAGCCAATCAAAGACCAGCGCCAGCAAATCGAGATTTGTTCGCGCCTCAGGCAATGCCTGCTCGACACCGCCGCAGCACCGATCCAAGTGCAAAGGCGGGAGCCGCGCCAAGCCCGTCATTTTTCGGTGCCCACCCAAGTGTATTTCCATGTCGATCCGCAAAACCGGGACACTATCGTGGAATTGATCGCCACCGACCGGCCCGGCCTGCTTTCCAAAGTCGGCCAAGCTTTCGGCAAAACGGGTGTCCGCCTGCGCGATGCCCGGATTGCCACCATCGGCTGCCGCGCAGAAGACATTTTCCGTGTCACCGACCGGACCGGCCGTCCATTCGCAGACGAGACAGTCAAGATGCAGTTGCGCGATGCGCTGATCCAATGCGTCGGGGAAAATTAAAAACAACCCATCCAGGAGATAATTATGAGCCTAGCCGACCCCTTACTGGACAACTGGTACCTAGATGCCGATACCGACAGGAGCTTCCGTGTAGTAGCCATCGATGCCGATAATGAATCTATCGAAGTGCAGTATGTCAACGGCGACCTCGGGGAATATGACAACGCCACTTGGGAGGAATCTGCCTTCTTCCCTGTCGAAGCCCCGGAAGACTGGACCGCGCCTTTTGACCATGTGGTAATGGACGACTTGGGATATTCCGACCCCGACCACCATGGCCGGGATTTGGACGATATTTCCTTGAATGATTTGTTGGATGGGGAAGAGGATCGGTAGGTATATGAAAACAAAACTTCACCTCTACTTAGCTGTTATTTTAATAGTTACCGGTTGCAAGTTTCAGCAACCAGACTATCTGAAGGTCATCACTGCGCCTGAATTAAACCAACTGTTGCAAAAGGAGGATATATTCCTTGTTGATGTTCACACGCCCGAACAACGGCATATAGTAGGCACAGACCTCTTTATTCCTTACAATGAAATCGAAAAATTCCAAAACAAACTACCCAAAGATAAAAATACAGCAATTTATTTGTATTGTGAAGCGGGTCCAATGGGAAATGCGGCTGCTAGGTCTCTGTATGAGTTGGGCTATCATAACTTAACCAATCTGAAGGGAGGAGCAAAGGCATGGCGGGAGAATAACTTTGCTTTTGAATAGACTTGCAGCATTTTCAATATCAAAGAGTTACAAATTCATATAGCTCAACAAGTAACTCTGCGATATTAAAACCGCTGTAAAATGAGAATGCAGTTTCACCCAACTAAAGATAAACCGTCATGACCGCTAAAGCCAAACCTTTTGAATCATATGCCCTGTTGGAAGACGAAGAATGCGCAGACCGTATCCTTGCCGCCAAGGCCAGGCTGGGTAGCCGTTGCGTGGTGCTAGGCCATCATTACCAGCGCGACGAAGTGTTCCGCCATGCCGATTTCACCGGCGACTCCCTCAAGCTGTCCCGCTTGGCCAGCCAGTCGGAAGCCGAATACATCGTCTTTTGCGGGGTGCATTTCATGGCCGAGGTGGCGGATATCCTGTCCCGCCCGGAGCAAATCGCCATCTTGCCCGACCTTGCCGCAGGCTGTTCCATGGCGGATATGGCCAATCTGAACAATGTCGAACGCTGTTGGAAGGAACTGTCCCAAGTGCTGGACCCGGATGAGTCCATTACCCCGGTTACTTACATCAACTCCGCTGCCGACCTCAAGGCGTTCTGCGGACGGCACGAAGGCATCGTCTGCACGTCCAGCAATGCCCGCAAAATTCTCGAATGGAGCTTCGCGCGTAAAGAAAAGGTGCTGTTTTTCCCCGACCAGCATTTGGGCCGCAACACCGGCTATAGAATGGGCATTCCACTGGAAGGCATGGTGCTTTGGGATTTCACCCAAGCTCTAGGTGGCTTGACCGTGGAGGAAATCCGCCGCGCCAAGATCATCCTATGGAAAGGCTATTGCTCGGTGCATCAGATGTTCAAGCCGGAACACATAGACCGGTTCAAAGAACAATACCCGGAAACGCTAGTCATCTCCCACCCGGAAGCACCGTTTGAAGTGTGCGAGAAATCGGACTATATAGGCTCCACCGAGTCCATATTGAAAATCGTCCACGAAGCCAAACCGAATACCCGCTGGCTGGTGGCGACCGAGTTGAACCTCGTCAACCGCCTGCACGAGCAAGTCAAACATCAAGGCAAAAATGTGCATTTTATGTCGCCGACCATTTGCATGTGTTCGACGATGTTCCGCACCGACCCGCAGCATCTCTCGTGGGTGTTGGAAAATCTGGCCGAGGGCCAGGTGGTGAACCCGATCAAGGTGAACGAGGACGATGCGCGGCTGGCGAAGTTGACTTTGGATAATATGTTGAGCGTGGTTTAGAAAAAAGTTTTCAACACCAGAGAAATCACGCCAGCCAATAGCACACCCATCATCCATTTGAGCACCGCCAAGTCAGTGCGTATGGGCATCAACGAGGTTTCCAAATCGGTCTTCGTCAATAGTTGCTCTTGCGCCTTGGCGATGGCCCGTACCACTGCCTCGGCTTGCTCTGCCGATATGCCTGCTTTCTTCAGTGATTCGGTCAGTTCAAGCGTGTCGAATGTCATTGTTGCCATGTTGGTCTCCGATGTTTGATTTCATTGTAGCGCACGAGGGCTGGGGTGTTCATCTTAATTTTGCCAGGGAAGCCAAAAGACGGAAGTGGCAGGGGCGCGATTAAAAGTGATGCAGACGAACCAGGCGGTCTGTGAATTTACGCAGGGAGTGCAAGGCCTGCCTTTCCTTTAGATGCCCTCGCAAGGCAGGCCTTGCACTCCCGCATCACTTTTAATCGCACCCGAAGAGACAGTGCCGTCAGTCTATCAATAATGGCGTTGAGGGGTTATCATTAAGAGCAGTGGATTGCCTGGTAATATCCGGCTAAAGCCCTAAATTATGAATGTTTTTATTGGAACCCCACAACACGCACACCCAAGCCGCCTCCTTGCCCTTGCCCATCCACTCTAAGCCTTTGCTGTCCGTCATCGACCTGGAATGTATCCGGGGCGACAACCTGCTGTTCTCAGGTCTCAACTTTTCCTTGTGCGCAGGGCAACTGATGCAGGTTGAAGGGGCCAACGGCAGCGGCAAGACTAGCCTGTTGCGTATTTTGGCGTGTTTGAGCCGCGCCAGTGAAGGCAAAGTGCTATGGGAAGGCGAGGACATTCACAAGCAAAAGTCCATTTACTTTTCCCAATTGGCCTATTTGGGCCATACTCTCGGAGTCAAATCCGATTTGTCGCCGCTGGAGAATCTGAAAATTGCGCTGGCACTGGCCGGTTTCCCTGTCGAAGAAGATGCCGTTTTCAGGGCGTTGGAGCAAACCGGCTTGGCAGGCAAGGAGGATGTGCCTGCCCGTTCGCTCTCGGCGGGGCAAAAGCAGCGGGTTGCGTTGGCCCGCTTGTTGGTCTGTCCGGTGAAACTGTGGATCATGGACGAACCCTTCACCGCGCTGGATGTCTCAGGCATCAGCCTAGTGCGCGAATTGTTGGAAGGCCATTTGCAACACGGCGGCATGGCGGTGTTGACCTCCCACCAAACGGTGGATGTGCGCGGGGATGTGGTGCGGGTGAATTTGAATGTCGCCTAAAAATTTGTCAAGTAACCATTCAATCCTGAAAACACTATATGCTTCAATCTTTTAACGCACTGTTGAAACGCGACTTGCTGCTGGCTTTCCGCCATCGCGGCGAGTTGGCGAATCCCTTGCTGTTTTTTTTGATGATAGTGACGCTGTTTCCGTTGGGCGTGAGTCCCGAGGCGGTAGTGTTGCGCAAGATAGCCCCCGGTGTGATTTGGATTGCGGCCTTGCTGGCAGCCTTGTTTTCCTTGGAAAACCTGTTCCGTTCCGACTTTGAGGACGGTGCGTTGGAGCAGATGTTGTTAAGCCCCCAGCCCTTGTCGATATTGGTGCTGGCCAAAGTGCTGGCGCATTGGCTGGTGAGTGGTTTGCCGATGCTGCTGCTGGCACCCTTGTTGGGGTTGCTGCTGGCGATGCCGGAATCCGCCATTGCCGCATTGGAACTGACCTTGGCCATTGGCACCCCGTTGTTGAGCCTGATCGGTGCCATCGGCGTGGCGTTGACCGTGGGCTTGCGTCGCGGCGGCGTGTTGCTGACCTTATTGATCATGCCGCTATATATCCCGGTGTTGATTTTCGCCACCAATGCCGTCACGGCGGCGGCGGCGGGAATGCCAATCGCCGGACAGATTTATTTCTTGGCGTCGTTGTTGGTGCTGGCCTTGACCTTGGCACCTTTGGCAATCGCCGCCGCCCTTAGAATCAGTGTGAGTTGAATACCATGTGGCCGTTTCTGCATAAACTGGCATCCCCCAGATATTTTTACGACATTTCCGGCAAATTCATCCCTTGGTTGGGTGGCTTGACCGTGATAACCCTGTTGGCCGGGCTTTATTTTGGCTTGGTGGAAGCCCCGCCGGACTACCAGCAAGGGGAAAGCTACCGCATCATGTTCATCCATGTGCCCTCGGCGTGGATGTCTATGTTCATTTATGTGTTGATGGCGCTGTGGAGCGGCATCAACCTGATTTGGAACATCAAACTGGCCGATGTGATGACAGTCAGTTCCGCCACCTTGGGTGCATCCTTCACCTTGCTGGCCTTGGTGACGGGTTCGCTGTGGGGCAAGCCGATGTGGGGGGCTTGGTGGGTGTGGGATGCCCGGCTGACCTCCGAATTGATCCTGCTGTTTCTCTACTTGGGTTACATCGCCTTGGTTTCCGCCATTGAAGACCGCCGCACCGCCGCCCGTGCCGGCGGGGTGTTGATACTGGTGGGCGTGGTCAATATCCCCATCATCCATTATTCAGTGGAATGGTGGAATACCCTACACCAAGGCCCGACCGTCACCAAGTTCGACAAGCCCTCCATCCATGTGAGCATGTTGATACCCTTGTTGATTATGGCGGTGGGTTTCAATTTGTATTATCTGACCGTGGTGCTGATGCGCGCACGGGTTGAGGTGCTGGACCGCGAGCGGCGCAGTGCGTGGGTGCGGGAGTTGTTTGCCAGACAAGAGTAGTTGAACATGACCGATGAAGAGTTGAAAGAATTGATCGCAAGCCTAGCGGTTTCCCAACAGGAGACTGACCGGCAATTAAAAGAATTAGGCAAACAAATCGGCGGATTGGGTGACAAGTTCGGCAGTTTCACCGAAGGCTTGGCCTTGCCGTCGATGGTCAAGATTTTATCCGAAAAATTTGGGATGGAAGTGATAAGCCCAAGTGTCCGTGTGAGCAAACAAGGCGAACACATGGAGATCGACGTGTTAGCCTACGCCAACAGCGAAGTCAACGAGGCTTATCTGGTGGAAGTGAAGAGCCATGCGCGTGAAGAGTCCATCGTGCAATTGCGGAATATCTTGGAACGCTTCCGCCAGTTTTTCCCCGAACATAAAGACAAAGCCGTTTTTGGCATTTTGGCTGCGGTCGATTTACCCGCCGAGTTAAGGGAGCGCGTTTTAAAAGCCGGATTTTATGTCGCCCGCATTCACGACGAAGTGTTTGAGTTGGACGTTCCGGCAAATTTTAAACCGAAAGCTTATTAGTATGATTCCTGAACACCTAAAAAAGCGTTTAGACAAAGCCCGCCCGATGATTTCGATTACCCTGCGCATCCCCATCAATGTGGTGGAATCACTGAAGGAAATCGCCCCACATAAAGGCTTTTTAGGATATCAACCACTGTTGAAAGCCTACATTGGTGAATGTTTGCGCCGTGATGAGGCAGAGTTTAGATATGGACACACGGCACGTCTTATAGAGGCATTGAAAAAACGGGGAGTCTCTGAAAGCGTGATTCAAGAAGCCGAGCGGGAGGCAATCTAATAAGGCTCTTTGGGAATTCGCATGGTAAACGGCTTTAGGAAAGTTGCGATACACTGTAAAAACAATGGCATATGTGTAGCCAGTCGTTGGTCATCATGCGAATTCCCAAAGAACCTCTAATAACCATCATGCTTTTGCTCATCCCCCATCTACTGCTTGGGAAATCAAAAATCGCATTAATTAGTGAACTAGGGTATTTATAAGTGGCTGATATTTTTTTAGCTTATTCCAGACATGATAGGAAGGATGCTCAAAAAATAGCATCCGCACTAGAATTATTTGGCTGGTCAGTGTTTTGGGATGTTAGTGTACCCATAGGAAGAAGATGGCATCAAACCATAGAACTTGAACTACATCGTTGTCGCTGCGTTGTCGTCCTGTGGACAAATTATTCAAGAGATTCAGATTATGTTTTGGAAGAAGCAGAATATGGTAAACGACACGGTATTTTGATCCCTATATTATTGGATGCTGTTGACTTACCATATGGCTTTAGTAGAATTCAACCTGCTTATTTATCTGATTGGGACGGAAGTATATCGCCTAAAGCATTTCAGTCTGTAATTGATGCTATCGGTGCATTAATTGGCATACCTGAAAAATCTAATTTATCTACCCCCTTTATGGAATCGCGTGGTGGAAAAAAACCCCTCAATGAGGCCAAGTTAATACTAGTTGGTTTTGGAGGTGTCGGAAAGACTTCTTTGGTCAAACGCCTTGTATACCGCAAGGGGCTTAACAAACGGGAAGCAATGACGGAAGGAATTGCCATCAATGAATGGTCGTTGATGCTGGCAAACGGCAGTAAGGTAAATCTGCATGTATGGGATTTTGGCGGTCAGGAGATTATGCATGCCACTCACCAGTTCTTTTTAACGGCAAGGAGTCTTTATATCCTTGTACTCAATGGACGGCAGGGGCGCGAAGATGCCGATGCAGAGTATTGGCTTAACTTGATCAAAAGCTTCGGTGCCGAGTCTCCAGTTATTGTTGTGCTCAACAAAGTTCATGAATTGGCATTTGACGTTAACCGGAGAGCGTTGCAATATAAATTTTCCAATATTTCCGCTTTCGTTTCAACTGACTGTGAGGATGATACCGGAATAAGCGACTTGTTGAATCTTATCAAAGTGGAAGTTTCTAACCTTTCTCATCTTCGAGACACCTTCCCTGCCTCATGGTTCGCAATTAAGGATAGTATAGCCAACATGAAGGACTCTTATCTTTCCTTTGAGGATTATCGGCGGTTATGCCTTGAATTTGGTGAGGCAGATGCCGAGGCCCAAGAAACTCTAGCCGGTTTTTTGCATAGTTTAGGAATCGCTCTGAATTATCGCGACGATCCACGTCTTCACGATGTTCATGTGTTAAAACCGGAATGGGTCACTGAGGGAATTTACGCTATCCTTAATGCAAAAAAGTTAACAATTAGTAAAGGTGAGTTAAACCTTGCTGAATTGCCAAGCATCCTGAACTCAGATAGATACCCTATAGTTCGTCAGTCATTTTTAATTGAGTTAATGCGAAAATTTGAACTATGTTTTCGCTTTCCAGAAGAAGATGGTCGCTATCTAATACCAGAACTACTCGATAAACAAGAGCCAGAGTCGACTCGATATTTTACTACGGAAAATTGCCTCGCTTTTGAGTACCACTATGAATCAGCTTTACTTCCAGAAGGTTTGATTCCTCGGTTCATCGTCAGAACATCAGCACTGAGCGTGGGCGAATCGCGTTGGCGGACAGGCGTTATTCTGTCGTTTGAGGGGAATCGGGCATTGGTCAGGGGCGATCCAATGGCTAAAGTGCTTGATATCTTGGTGGCTGGTAACTCTATCGGACGGAGGCGGCTCCTTGCAGTAATTCGTAGCCATCTTGAAGAAATTCACAAGAGTTACGCTTTCCGACCAACAGAAATGATTCCTGTACCGGCTCGTCCCGGCCTTGTAATCCCCTATGACACGCTTTTGGTGCTAGAACGTAATCATCGCGAGACGCACGATGTAGTTTATGGGGAAGAAGTGCTGAGTTTGAACGTAAGGGTTTTGCTGAACGGTGTGGATTTAGAGGGTATTCGACGACCATCACGTGCACTGCCCGAGAGTAACCGGAAAGCAGTCACAGCATTTATTAGTTATTCGCATACAGATGAATCCCTAAGGGCTGAATTACAGACCCATTTAATGTTATTCAAGAGGCAGGGGCTGTTGGCTATTTGGACCGATCATTGCATTACCGCTGGTGAAGAATGGAAGGGCAAAATAGATGAAAACCTTGAAGGTGCGGATATCATAATTTTCCTAATCAGTGCCGATTTCATTAATTCCGATTATTGCTGGGATATTGAGCTAGAGCGTGCGTTGCAGCGCCATAAGTCAGAAAATGCAAGGATCATACCTATCATTGTGCGTAGCTGCCTGTGGCAAAATTCCCCAATTGGACGGCTGCAAGCTTTGCCAGAAGGCGGACAGGCTGTGAGAACATGGGGTCCATCACCACAAGATCGTGACCCCGCTTGGACGAAAGTAGCTGAAGGAATTGAAATTGCTATAAAAGAACTTCTTGAATCAAGTCATTCGGCGTAAGAAAAAACGCTGTACATGAATGCAAATCGGGACTCCTAGCGATGTAGTGGCACATAGACCGTTGTTTGTCGAGCAACAAAATGACCTTGCCAGAATTACGGCTTACGCCTGTTGCGCCTGACCGCGTTGAGGGAAGCTCATAAATGCATTATTATACGCGTTTAAATGATTGGTTGGCATACATTTCTGAAAGGGTATTTGAAGTACGATGAAATCTTTATGTACAGCATTTTCATCTTTAAAATATACCTAATAAAGGATATTCAGCTAACGTTTCAAGTTAACTGAATATCTTGCCCTTTCATTCCAGCTATCAAGTAATTCTTTGATGTTGAAAATGCTGTAATTCTTCCCTAGTATTGATATTCACAAACAGTTCAGGATGGTCGCTATAATCAGCTAAGGCTAATTTATGCGATCTGAGCCAAGTTTCCATTTTGCGCTGTCCGCTTGCCAGATAATCTGCCAAATCGCCTGCAAGGCTGCATTTGGCAATCAGAAAAACCGGATGTATCCTCTCGCCATCATGAGCCGTACAGAGATCGGACTGCTCGTCCAACAAACGCAGATACAGCCTACCCAATAATGCGCCATCGACCTGCGGGCAGTCGCAGGGGACGGTTAGCGCATATTCGGTTTGTGCCGCTTGCATGGCACTCAGCAGACCGGCCAGCGGGCCGTCGAAGCTGTTGGTCAGGTCGGCAATGACAGGGTAGCCAAAGCGGGCGTATTCTTGCTGGTTGCGGTTGGCGTTGATTAGGATGGTCCCTGCGGTTAGCCGTAGTGCGTCTAAGGCGTAGGCGACAAGTGGCCGTTCGCGATACTGCAATAGCCCCTTGTCCTCGCCGCCCATGCGCCGCGCCCTACCGCCAGCCAGTACCACCCCGGTAATATTTTCATTTGAGCCAATTTGACGATGACAGTTTTGCATATCTGCGCTTTTAAAGATATTTGTGCGTTTATTCTTGAAACCATGCAGGAAGATTACGCTTTGAATCTTGATATCAAGTATGTGAAAAATGCTAATGAAGCTCACGATGACTTGATGCAGCAACATGCTGATATCGTTTTCATGTCTTATGATGACACTTTATCGATGGCTGTGCAGGATAACTACCATGATATCGCCGCATTTATGCCCATACATGGTGGCATTTTGGATCTGTGTGGAAACCTTGATTTATACGCCGGCAAAAATCGGGTGGGCATCGATACCAATACGGGGTATGCGAGGGCTTTGCGCCTATACATGCGCAACCGCTACCCAAATTATCAAGACTATCAGCAAATAAGTTGGCTGATGGCCGGGGCAACAAATGTTCGGTACGAAAAACTAATGGATTCCCAAATTGATGCAACCTTGTTAAATCCCCCATTTTCCTATCAAGATGGCATTCATTGTATCGGTGCGTTAAGTGGGAATGCTGTCATTCCTTATTACCAAGGTGTAGTGGCTAACCTTAATAAGTCATGGCTGGACAAACCCAGTCACCAACATGCGCTCTGTGAATTTATCAAAATCTATCAACAGGTGTTGGCGGTGATGCGAAACATGCCCGAAGAAACGATCAGCAAGCTTGCCAAGTTTTATGAGTTGCCAAACACAGTCGTTTCAGCAATCTATGATAGATTATGGGAGGATGATGGTTTGAATACAACGATTGATTTTAATGAACAAGCGCTAAAGCAAACCGAGCAAATCTTTTACCAAGACACCAAGCTAGAGGTTCCTCAATCAAGGTACTGGGTTTTGTCAAATCCAGCGACAGAGAAGTTACGTTTTAGTGTTTGCAAAAACCATCAAAAAGCTAAATAATCCAAAATTCTACAGTGTTTTCATGTTCCAAAACTAACTAAAATGAATATTCAAACAGTCTCTGATTTAAAAAAATATCTAGCACAACCATACGCCGTATCAAGTAACCATTTGATGTTGAAAACGCTGTAGATTGGGTGCATAAATGACAGAACAGACCTTGGTGTTTGACCGGGAGTTGATTCGCCGCTATGACCGGCAAGGGCCGCGCTATACCTCCTATCCCACTGCCGTGCAATTCAACGATGGCTACGGTGTCCCCCAATACCTGGAACACGCCAGTATCACCAACGCGGAAGCGGAGGCAGCGCCTTTGTCGCTGTATTTTCACATTCCTTTTTGCGCGACGGTGTGCTTCTATTGCGCCTGCAACAAGGTGGTGACGAAAAACCAGGCGCATACGGTACGCTATCTCGATAGCCTCAGCATTGAAATCGAAAAGCAGGGGGCGCTGTTCGACAAAAGCCGCCGGGTGGATCAATTGCATTGGGGCGGGGGTACGCCGACCTTCCTGAACCAGCAGCAGATGGGGCGCTTGATGGATGAAACCCGGCGGCACTTCTCCCTGCGCGATGACGGGGCGGGCGAATATTCCATTGAGATCGACCCCCGTACCGTCGATGCGGAGCGCATTGTTTTCCTCCACGAGCTGGGCTTTAACCGTTTGAGCCTAGGGGTGCAGGATTTTGACCCGGCGGTGCAGCGGGCGGTCAATCGCATCCAGTCCGAGGAACAGACCTTGGATATCATCGATGCCGCGCGCGGGGCCGGGTTCGAGTCGATTAGCCTGGACCTCATTTACGGGCTGCCGTTCCAATCCGTGGAGAGTTTCGACCTGACGCTAACCCGCGTCATAGGTGTCAGCCCGGACCGAATTTCGGTGTTCAACTACGCGCATTTGCCGCATTTGTTCAAGACCCAGAGGCAGATTGACGAAAGCGCCTTGCCTTTGCCCGAGGAAAAATTGCGGATATTCCGCCAGGCGATCGAGAGGCTGACCGATGCGGGTTACGTCTACATTGGCATGGACCATTTCGCCAAGCCGTTTGACGAATTGGCTATCGCGCAGCGGGAAGGCAAGTTGTCGCGGAACTTCCAAGGTTACGCAACCCACGGCGATTGCGATATCGTGGGGATGGGTGTCAGCGCCATCGGTCGAATCGGCAAAAGTTACAGTCAGAACGAGCGCGATTTGGAAAAATACCAGCAGCACATCGAAAGCGGCGATTTGGCGGTTTTCCGTGGCGTTGAGCTGACCATGGACGATGTGTTGCGGCGGGATGTGATTAATCAACTGATCTGCCATTTTGAGTTGCAGGCCGAGGACTACGAAACTCGCTACGGAATCGACTTTTGGAGGTATTTTGCCGCCGAATCGGTGCCATTGGCTAAAATGCAAGAGGACGGGTTGCTGTCCGTGGAACGGAGCGGTTTACGGGTACTTCCCGCCGGTCGGCTGTTGATCCGAAATATTTGCATGGTTTTCGATTGTTATTTAAACAGCCAGGCTGATGACAAGGTCCGCTATTCCAAGGTGATTTGATACAGCGTTTTCAACATCAGAAAGTTACTTGATAGTGGGTATGATAGCGTGGGTTATTCGGCTAACCTGATGGGTTAGCTGAATTTCAGTTTTAGATACAGCGTTTTTAATATCGAAGAGTTACTTGTTGGGTTATATCATTTTGCAAAGCAGTTCACACACAGGATGGTTTGATTGAGTGTCCTTTATTATTTTTCTTTTTAAGAAAAAACGCTGTACACAAATGTAAATCGGGACTTCTAGCGGTGACAAAATGGCACATAGGCCGTTTTGACGGTCAACAAAAGACGTTGCCAAAACAACGGAACATGCCTGTTGCGCCTTACCGCGTTGAGGGAAGCCAATTAGTGCATTATTATAC
>CAIZPP010000053.1 GCA_903934875.1 uncultured Methylococcaceae bacterium | reverse complement strand
CGTCCCGAAGACGGGGTTAAAGATAAAGACATTACCTTAAATTACCCAGGAGGTAGCGTTAAGATTCATAAGGCTAGCGGTTTCTGGGACCCCGACCCTGACCCAGGCGAGCAGTGGCCTAACGCCAATGCCCAGCTTTGGAATCAATATAGCCCCCCATCGAACGGAGGCAAGGCGGGTTCAGCCGCCTTTCCTGATTTCATGGAAGCTCCTTACAATATTCCAGAAAACGCCGGAACGCCCACTATGGACGGGGCTGCTCTGGATTATTATTGGAACTATAAATGGCAGACAGGCAGGGAACCCACTGATGAGGAAATGCAGAGCATTGCGGCGGTATACACCCCGGAAACCGCCCCAGTCATTAACACGCTCGCCCAAGAATATGGCGTATTCACGCGTTGGTTCAGTGAAGTTCCGACTTGCACCAACCCGAATCGCGAATTCTTTCTGACCGGCACCAGCCAAGGCCGCATTGACAATGAGATAATCATCAATGAGGCTTTTTCTGAAACCAGCAAAACCATTTTTGACTTATTCACGGAAAAAAACATCCCATGGAAAGTTTATTATGACCGCCCGACTCAAGTCATACCGGTTAGCATTTCGCTACTCGGCGGCGTGCATCATATTCCCGAAATAGCCGATCATGCAGCCACTTGGGAAGACTTCATCGCGGATGCGGGCAAGGGCGAACTGCCCGCCTTCTCTTGGCTGGAGCCTAACCTGATGTTCTCCCCGTTGACGGATTACCACCCGCCCACCGACATCCGTGCGGGCGAAGAATTTCTGGCAACTGTGTATGAAACGGTCAGGAAATCACCTGCCTGGGAAAGCACCGCGTTAATCATCTGTTTTGATGAACACGGCGGAACCTACGACCATGTGCCGCCACCCGCTATCATTCCTCCCGACGAGTACCGTTCTAAAAACCCCCCTTTTGCGTTTGACCGGCTCGGCTTGCGCATCCCCGTCGTCGTCGTATCGCCTTACACCCAGCGCGAGACGGTGATTACCGATACCTTCCACAATTGCTCGGTGCTCAGGTCCTTGCGTGACCGTTTTGACCTAGGGCCAGCACTGACCCAGCGTGACGAAATAGCGCCGAGTATAGCGCCCATGTTTAACTTAACCGAACCTCGCACTGACTGGCCACTCATCAAGGTGCAGTCGTATCACCCCGACACCGGCGGCAATGAGCGCTTATCGCAAATTGCGGAGTATACTTTGCGCAATGTCGCCCGCTCTATAGGCTATGATCCTGGAACCGTGCCACCCACCCCAGAGGGTGCCAAATCTTTTCTGCATATGATGTTTTTTGATCAAAACGGGAAATTCCACATACCGTACACTTAACAGCGTTTTCAACATCCGACAATTACTTGATGGCTAGTGGAGAGTTCAGGATATACGGCTAAATGGAAGGAATTACTGAATAGCCATTCTAGTGTTATGTTAAAAATGAAAACACTGTAGTCATTGAATTTGACGTAGTATAATGATTACTTCGCCGATATCGTGCGAGACCTCAGGTCTTGGCACAGAATAGCCGGTCTAAGGCCAAGCTGGTGCTTGGCGCTCCCAATGGGAACGCCAAGCACCAGCTTGGCGAAGGTATTGTTCCAACCAACGATATTTCGTCGAATACCAGACTGGTTGTCCGGCCTATGGAATCAACCGACAAAGGGACTTTTGCAAAAAATATTGCCATGACCCACTCCCAACCCAACAACCCCCTACACGGACTGACACTGGAAACCATCCTCACCCGACTGGTAGAACATTACGGCTGGGAAGCGCTGGGACAGCAGATCAACATCAAGTGCTTCAACCATGAACCCAGCATAAAATCCAGCCTGAAATTCCTCAGAAGCACTCCATGGGCAAGGAAACAGGTCGAGGCACTTTACCTCAGGCTTGTCGAAGGCCAGCACTAACCCTCACCCAAAGGGACATAAAGGACTTTGCTACTGCGTTTTTAATATCGAATAGTTACTTGTTAACTGATGTTACGCATTGCCGTTTGTTGGCTGTTGTAGGGCGGCCTTCAGGCCGCTAAACTAAGTTCGTTGGAATTAGGCTGGCCTAAGCGGCCTGAAGGCCGCCCTACAAGTGTTCGTTGCGTAACATCAGATATTAAGATAAAAACGCTGTATTATGGGAAAAAACACTAAACATTCAATCGCGATCGTTGGCGGCGGCCCGGCGGGCCTGATGGCGGCGGAGGTAGCCATCGCGGGTGGTGTGCGCGTCGATCTGTACGACGGCATGGCCTCCGTGGGCCGGAAGTTCTTGCTGGCAGGCAAGGGGGGCTTGAACCTCACCCATGCCGAAGCGATGGAAGCGTTCCTGTCCCGCTACAGCAACCGGGCAGCGCATCTGCGCCCATTCTTGGAAGCCTTTGGCCCGGCTGAATTGCGGCTATGGGCGCAGGGCTTAGGCATCGGTACGTTTGTCGGCAGTTCGGGCAGGGTCTTCCCCACCGGGCAAAAATCCGCACCGCTGCTGCGCGGCTGGCTGCACCGCTTGCGCAAAGCCGGGGTGGTCTTCCATAGCCGCCACCGCTGGCAAGGCTGGGACGGGGACAACGCCCTGTGCTTCGATACGCCACAGGGCATCCAACGCACTGAAGCGGATGCGGTGATTCTGGCCCTGGGCGGGGCCAGTTGGCCGCGGCTAGGCTCCGATGGCACTTGGTTGCCTATCTTGTCCGGGCGCGGTGTCATAACCACCCCCTTGCGACCCTCCAACTGCGGCTTTGAATGCCGCTGGAGCGAACATTTCCGCAGCCGTTTTGCCGGCCAGCCGGTCAAGTCGGTCACTGCCTCTTTCACCGATGCGGAGGGGGAAGAACATTTCCTGCCTGGAGAGTTTGTCGTCACGGCAGGCGGAGTCGAAGGCCAACTGATCTATGCCTTGTCGGCTGCCTTGCGCGATACGATAGATGCCTTAGGTGTAGCCACACCACGGTTTGACTTGGCACCGGGCAGGGATTGCAAACGGCTGGCTGATGACTTGTCCAAACCGCGCGGGTCGGCCTCAATGGCAAAACACCTGCAACGGCAAGCAGGCATAGCCGGAGTGAAGGCCGGATTATTGCGGGAATTGGCAGACCCTGAGGACTTTGCCGACCCCGCCCGCCTGGCTGTGGCAATCAAATCATTGCCATTGCGCTTAAACGCCCCGCGCCCCTTGAACGAGGCCATCAGCACGGCTGGCGGCATCGCCTTCGAGGGGCTGGACGGGCAATTGATGATCCGGGCATTGCCCGGCGTTTTCTGCGCCGGGGAAATGCTGGACTGGGAAGCACCGACCGGCGGTTATCTGCTCACCGCCTGCTTTGCCACCGGCCGGGCGGCGGGTTTGGGGGCGTTACGCTGGATTGGATAATGAACAGGAAAGTCTAACATCGCCCCAGCGATGTTAGACTTTCCTTAGTGGATCACTTTCTCCAACGATTCCACCACCGACTTCGCGGCAGCTAGATTGAGCCCCGAAGCCTCCCGCAGACGCTTGATGGCTGCAATTTTGTTGCCTTCCATGATGAGAGCTTGAATTTCTTCCATGATGGCGGGTGCGACTTCGACTGTCTTACCATTGACCACCAAACTGACACCCGCTGTTGTGGAACCGGGAGCCTCGTGGACATTGGGCAACGCGGCCCCTTCCCCGGCAAGCAGGAGGTTGGCGGCAGCTTTGGGCCGCTGTCGGCCTAACACCCAACCCAAAGCCAAACCTAAAAACAAGCCGGTCAACAGGTAAACATATTCACTAGGAATACGAAAAAACGCGGCAAGCGAATCAATATACGCACACATACCACGCTCCACAGTTAGGTGATATCCGAGAAAGAACATCCCATCCAAAGGCCAAGCTGGGGCTTGGCGCTCCCAGAAGGAACGCCAAGCACCAGCTTGGCAAGGTGGCTTGCGGAGGAATGGTTCGTAATTTTCGTGGACAATTCATTTCGGTTTTGGTGGATTCATTATTGGAAATCGCCTAAGCCCCCTAGGCTGGCTTCTTGGCACGGAACAAACAATAACGCACCAAGCCATTATGAAACACTTTCCATTGTGCGATGGCCACCTTGTAATTGGCGGTCTGGGCTTTTTTCCGCAATCCCAAATAGTGCATGATCCATTGCATAGGCGCAGTCCATAGGGCCGTCAAATACATCCTGCGGGAGGACGGCAGACTCTCTTTGGTGGCTTCGGTGATGTGGACCTCGGTAAAGCCGCATTCCTCCATGCCCTGTTGGAACTCCTCCACCGTGGAAAGATTAGGCACGGCCCAGCCGTTCAGGCAATCCATGACCCATTGCCATTCTTCCTCATTGAATTCCCGGCGCGTGGCGTAACCGTCACAGGCTATCAGCGTGCCGCCCTTTTTAAGCAAACGATAGGCCTCGCGGAAAAAATCCCGCTTGTCCGTGGCATAGCAACTGCTTTCGATGGCCCAAACCACGTCGAAAGTCTCATCAGGAAACGGCGTATTGCAGAAATCCGCCACTTGGAAAGCCACCCGGTCAGAAACCCCGTGCCGCTCGGCGTTGCGCCTGGCATGTTCCACCTGTTCGGCGCTGACCGTGATGCCGCTCGCCCGGCAACCGGCATTCTTCGCCAGCCAAATGGAACTGCCGCCGATGCCGCAGCCGGCATCCAACACATGGTCCTCCGGTTTGATCCCCGCAATTTCAAGCAGAATGCGGTTCTTGTTCAGCAGCGCCTGGCTGTGGGTTTTGATGCCATCTTCCCAGTAACCATAATGCAGGGCCAGGTTTTCATTGTCGAACCACGCCGTGCGGTAATCCCAATAGCAGTCGTCATAATGCTTGGCGGTATCGACACGGATTTCTTCCTCGGTAAATTCAGCCCCGTGGCGCAGGGTATCGGTGCGGTAGTCTTGATTTGCTTCCAGGTAATGCTGCATAGGATTATTTTAGATTGTATTTTCAAAGCCGGGAATTTTACCTTGTTGAAACCTTTCGCGGTAGTGCGGCAGTGATTCCCAACTGATGTTACACATGGAGTGGCAAAGCTCGCTTTGCCTGTCAAGGCAAGCCTTAAAACTGGGTACGATAAAAAGTGATGCGGGAGTGCAAGGCCTGCCTTGCGATGGCATCTAAAGGCAAGGTAGGCCTTGCACTCCCGGTATAAATTCAAAGACTGCCCGGTTCGTAACCCGCCAACCAGCCCCTAGCGCCATCCATAGCGATGGGGATGCAGCCACACCGGCGGTGGCGATGCCCGCCAAATGGGTGGAGCGCCATAAACGACCGGGGGCGGGACTGGCACAAAACGCGGGCCAGGCACATAGATAGCCGGGGGCGGATAATAAGGACGCTGCCAACCATAATACCCGTGGGGCCGCCAGTAACCGCCCCCATAACCATGAGCAAATGTCGGCAAACTAAAAACCAGGCCAAACAGGACAATAAAAGACCATCGGGCAATAAGACTTTTAGTTACGGTGTTCATAAGGCTCCTCGCTTACAGCGATTTTATCTTGACAATCTGATGTTACGCACACGTCGGCAAAAACCGTCGGGCGCGTCTCTTTGCATTGCGCCCACTATCAAGTAACTCTTTGATGTTGAATATGCTGTATTAAAACCCAAGCACCTTAAAGCAAACTTAATGACAGCGTTTTTAACATCAACAAAACGCTGGATTCACAGAACCCTGGCCTGGCCGACCCTCTTCAACTTCCGCTCAAAGCGGGCGTTGCCTCCCTCTATATTAATTATTAATGTCTCGCCGGGGAACTTAACCGTTTCCTTGATGCGCAGCAATGCCTCGGCAGCTCTGCGCTTATTATGCAAACGGAACCGGCCAGTAACCGCGTAGCCAAACACATAGAAGGAACGGTTGGGCTGATGCTTGAGGCATTTTTTCACCAAATAGGCTTTGCGCAGTCCTTCGACAGATCGCAGGCCGGCCTGCAACACAGCCAATCCTTCCTCTGCCAAGCCGTGGGGTTCAAATTGGTCTTTCAGCAAGAGTTCGCTTCTTTCCTGGTCGGCCAAGTGTTTCAATTGGATGCTATCGGACAAACGCCGCTGCCAGACTTTGGTATCTTCCTCGCGTCCATGACACCGGCAATAATCGCGCAAAACTTCACAGCAACTCACGGCTGCTTCTTCGTCAAGTTGCATGGCCCGTTCGACCAGTCCGAACCCTGCCTCGTCGTCCCGCGCCAGCAAGCGGATGCCGAGGTTATAGTTAAACAATGCATTATCCGGTTCACCATCCAGCAAGGCGCAAAACTGTGCAAGCGCGGCATCGGCATCGCTGCCTATCGACTCGGTCAGTCTGGCCCGGTCATATGCGTCCTCAAGTGTAAGCTCCTCGCCCCTTCCGTGCCGTTCGTCAAGTTCTGCAAGCCGGAGGCGGCTCGCCTGCACTTGCTGATGCCGACCCTGCCAAGTCGGCAGGATGTATTCTTGCCAACGGCGGTCGAAACTATCGGTAATGAGTGCAAGGGCCGGACCTAGCAGTTGGTCCGCTGCGCGTCCTGCTGCCGGCGGGTGCAGATGCGGTGTTTCACCAATGGCGCGGAGACGGTCAGCCAAAGCCGGATGGGTGTCGCCAGAAGTGGTACGGCTAGCCAACGCCCGCTCCAGCCAGCCCTTCGCACTCACCTCGTCAAGCTCACTGGCGAAGCGCTCGCCCAGATTGGCAAAAGGACCGACAATGGGCTGCGGCAGGTCATCCGCCTGTTTGTATATTTGCGGCCAGTAGCGCTCACTGATGTAATTACTCACCACATCAACATTGGTCAGCGCCTCGGCGACCGTTCGCGGAGAGGTCAGCCGGACGGAAGTTGCGTCCGCCTCGTACTCGTTGGCGCGTGCCAGGGGATAAGAATAAGCATTGAAATAAGGCGCATACCATTTAAGAAAGGGGGTAAAAAGAAAACTGCCCTTGCTTTTGTTAGCCTCCAAACCGGCCATCAGACGGCTCCAGCGCATACGTTGGAGGTAAACCCAATTCGACAGCCGCCCATGCCCTTTGGCAAGATGACCAAACTCATGCGCCAGCACCGCCTTAAATTGATCGACGCTTAGGGATTTCATCAACGGCAGGCCGAGCAACAGATAGTTTCTATGCCAGCCGAACAGGCTAAGCCTTGGAACCTGCACCACGCCGGCGTTTAAGTCTTCGGTCACCAGCACATGGTGAAAGCGCGGCGCGCCCAGCTTGTGGCACAGCTCATAAATCACAGCAAACAGTTCTGGCGCATCAGAGGCTTGGATTCTTGTGCCCTTAGGGGGGTAGACCTGCACCCACAATGCCTTTAGCAGCATCCAAAGAAAAACGCCGACGATAAAGATCAGCTTCAGCGCAAGGGCGCCGAACAACTTGACAGAAGCCAGCAACACCAGCAGGGTAGCCGTAACAAGTAGCAAGACCAAGCCTAGGTAGGCGTTGCCTAGCATCGCCAACAGCAAGACGCGGAATTTGTACACGCCTGGATTGCGCCGGGCATAAGCCTCAAGCTCAAATACCCGTTTGTCAAATTCTTCGTTGGTCATACAGCTTTTTTAATATCAAATAATTACTTGTTAAGTTATATTATTTTGCAAAGCACAGACACACAGGATGGTTTGATTGAGTGTCCTTTATTATTTTTCTTTGTTAACTGACGTTACGCACATTGCCCCTGTGCTGTTATCGGCAAAGGATTGCCGACCTACAGCGATTCGTTTTGGAGTGTCAAGGCTTGCCTTGACGGGCAAAGCGAGCTTTGCCACTCCATGCGTAACATCAGTGCTCCGAGTTTGCCATCCTTGGACGCTGGATTTCGGCATCCATGCCGAAATGACGGGCTTCTTTACTTCCGCAGCCATCTTATAGCATGGCACCTCCGCCGTAGGCCGGCAACGCTTTGCCGGCGTGTGCGCAACATCCGCTAGTAAGCCTCGCGCAAGCGCGTGCGCATCTGGGCGATTTTGTCCAAAGTCAAAGGCTGGCGCTTTTCGTCCCATTCCACGCCGTTTAAGCGCATTGCCAGTTCGTGGCAAGTGGCGACTAGATCGTCGAACACCACCTGCGGGTCCTCCACTTGCGGCGGCTGGAAGAACAGCACCACACCGGGACAGCGGAAACTTTCCATGTCTTTGATCGGAAAAGTGCCTGGCTCCACCAGGCTGGCGACACTGAACAGCGGAATGCGATACTCACGGTCATAGCGGTGGTAAATTCCCATGTCACCGTAAATCAAGCGCAAATCGTCCAAGGCATCGCGCAATTGCAATCCGTTGAAGTAACCCGTTTTGGCGACGACGCTGATCTGGATCAGGAAAGGCGCACCCAA
Source organism: uncultured Methylococcaceae bacterium (assembly GCA_903934875.1). Lineage (GTDB taxonomy): Bacteria > Pseudomonadota > Gammaproteobacteria > Methylococcales > Methylococcaceae > Methylumidiphilus. The sequence goes on along the minus strand of CAIZPP010000053.1, from coordinate 41,044 downwards.
AGGGTCGGTTTTGGGCGGCTCCCGGCGGGGGGGGTCCGTCGCTACCGGTTTTTGGGGAGGGTCCTGGCCGGCATCATTTTGCCCGCCATCCGGCTCCTTGAGACTGATCTTCGGGTCTTTCCTTGCCAAAGAACCGCTATAGTGCCCTGCTTTCACAGGCTTGGACACCTCTTCGGCTGATGGCGGCTCCTCTTCACCTTCCAACTCGTCGTATTCGCCGCGCTGGTTGACAAAATCCAACATTTTTTTCCTATACCGTCCCCAGATATAGACGATTACGATTAAAGACACGCCGACTACGGCCAATAGCAAACGGAGTGTTTGGCTATCCATTTGTTCCATTACATTACCTCTACAGTGCTGCGAGTTCTACGGCTTCATCGATGTCCACCGCAACAATGCGGGAGACACCGGGTTCTTTCATGGTCACCCCGGCCAAATGCTGGGCGATTTCCATAGTTGCTTTATTATGGGATATAAACAGGAATTGTACCTTCACCGCCATTTCCTTTACCAATTGGCTGAAGCGCACGACGTTGGCATCGTCCAACGGCGCATCCACTTCGTCCAACAGACAAAAAGGCGCAGGGTTCAACTCAAAGATGGAAAATACCAAAGCCACTGCCGTCAGCGCTTTTTCACCGCCGGACAACAAGTGGATGGAACTATTGCGCTTGCCGGGCGGGCGGGCCATGATAGTCACCCCGGTTTCCAGCAGGTCCCTCTCGACCATCTCCAGATAAGCCTGTCCACCGCCGAATAGTTTGGGAAACATGCGCTGGATGCCGGCATTAACCCGGTCAAAGGTATCCTTAAAGCGCGTGCGGCATTCACGGTCGATCTTTTCCATGGCCTGCGCCAGGGTGGCTTGCGACTCTTCCAAATCCTGGCGTTGCTGGTCCAAAGTTTGCAGACGCCCGGACTGCTCGTTAAATTCGTCCAATGCGGCCAAATTGATGGCACCCAAGCGGGCGATTTCATCGGCTAGCTGGGTAACCCTCTGTTGCCAATCTTTTTCCTCGGCCTCCTCGGGAATGCCTGGAATCACCTGCTCGGGGACGACACCAATTTCATCAAACTGCTCCCGCACCGTCAAACGCCTTACCTCATTTTCCTGATAGTCCAGCTTGGTCTTTTCCAGGCGTTTCTTTAATGCATCCAAATCACGCTCCTTGCGCATTTTTGTCGCGCTAAAAGTGCGCAGTTCTGCTTCGGCCTCGGTGGATTTTTCGCGCAGTTCCGCCAGTTCGCGCTCCACCCTGATACGCTGGTCCAACAACTCCTGCAAGGTTTCCCGTTCCTCGTCCATGGGCACACTGGCTTCTTCCATCCGCCGGGCCAACTCTTCCAGCCGCTCTCTGGCCTGTTGGTTGTGCCCCTCGCCCCGTTCCAAATGCTTTAGGGTCAGAGATTCAGTGGACTTTAATGTTTCCATCCGGCTGCGCAGTCCATGCACTCTGTCGCGGGCATTCCGCAAAACGGCTTCCGACTCGCTGGCGTGTTGCTCCAGTGTTGGTTGGCGACTGCTTAAATCTTCGGCGCGTCGCTCCAGTTCGACCGTGCCCTGTTCTGCGCGTTGCAGCAGAGTTTTGGCCTCGGCAATTTCCTCGGCATTGTGTCGCTGGCCCTCCTCCACATCCTCCAGCTCCAATTTAAGTTGGCGCAAACGCTTATTGGCTTGTTCGAAGCGGGCGGACAAGGCACTGGTCTGGGACTTTAGGCGGGAAATTTCGGCGGCTATCCGATTGGATTCAGATTGGCGCTGCTCACGCTCATGCTCTGCCAGCCGGGCGGACTCTTCCGCCAGCAACAGGTTTTGCTCCAATTCATCGATATTGCCTTGCAATTCTTCACGCTGCCCCTTCAAATCGCGCAATTCGCGCTCACGTTTCAACACCCCGGCCTTGGCATCTGCGGGCTTTTTCAGCACTAACCAACCCTGCCCCATCCAGGCTCCGTCTGGTGTCACCACTGACTCGTGTTGCGCCAGCCGAGCGCATAACTCCCTGCCCTCTGCCAAGCTGCTGGCACGGTAAACACCGCCTAGCAAGGGGTCCAAATTCCATGAGGATTGGATGCAGTCGAGCAGCCGTTCGCTGTCGGCCCCGTTAGCCCCCCCTCTCTTGCCCTCCCTTTCCATAGGCTGGCAGGCGGAATTTCTAAGCTCGAAGAAGGCCATCGACTCGGGGTTCATCCCGTTGTTCAACAAGGGAAGATAGTGGCGGGTATCTTCAACGCAAACGGCCTCCAAATGGACCCCCAGCACATTCTCCACTGCCGACTCCCAACCGGGGCTAACCTCCAGATGTTCGGCCAAACGGCTAGCATCATGCAGCGCGGCATCGCTCAACCATTGCTTGAGAGCAGCGCGGTCTTTGCCCATAGCATGTTGTTGCAGCAATTCCAAGGAACTTATCTTGCCCTGGCCAGTGTGCAAGCGTGCCCGTTTAGTGTTCAATTCCTCTTGGCAGGCTTTGGCCAGGGGGCGCTGCGTCCGCACCACCGCTTGCAAGGCCTGCAAACGGGCGGTGACTTCAGCTTGGTCAGTTTCCAGCAAGTCCAAGGTCTCTTGCAAACTTTCCAATTCCGAACCCCGCAGCCCATCTTCGATTTCATTCCGCTCCCTGCTCAAACGCTCCCTGCGGCTTTGCAATTGCCGCTGCTGGTCTTCCATTTGCCGGATGCGCGCCCTTTCCACATCAACCTGGGCCTTGCATCCGGCCTGTCCAGATCGGAAAGAATCCCATTCGCCACGCCAGGCTTTCAGTGCCTGTTCAGCCTCTTGCCGTCGTGCAGCGGCTGCCGCTTCCTCCTGCCGGGCGGTTTTGACGGCGGACTCCAGGCTCAGCAACTCCTCGCGCACCAGGTCAATCTGCTCACGATCAAGCGCCAATTGCGCCTGGGCTTGGGTCTGCTCGGCTTTGAGCCGCTCGCGCTCGCGCTGTAATCCGTCACGGGTTTGCTCTGTGTGCTTGATCGCTTGGTCTAGCCTGCTGATTTCCGCGCCCACTTCGTAAAAACGTCCCTGGCAGTCACTCAGTTTTTTTTGCAATTTCTCCCTCTTTTCTCTCGTCTCCTCTTCCTTGGCGACAAGTTGGTTTTCTTCGCTCACCAACTCCCTGTATTGTGTCTCACACTCCAGCAAAACGGCTTGGTGCTGTTGCAGCAACTGATCATACTTACGCCAGCGCAAACCCAGCAATTGCAGCCGATAAAGACGCTCCTCCTCCTTCAAAGCGGTGTACTTTTCCGCCTTTTTCGCCTGGCGTTGCAGGTTGGCGATTTGCTTCGCCACCTCGTCACGCACATCTTGCAGCCGCTCCAAGTTTTCCCGAGTATGCCTCATGCGGATTTCGGTTTCGTTACGGCGTTCCTTATATCTGGAAATGCCGGCCGCCTCCTCAATCACCTCGCGCAGCTCGTCAGGCTTGGCCTCAATCAGCCGGGAAATTGTGCCCTGTTCAATGATGGCGTAACTGCGCGCGCCCAGGCCGGTGCCGAGAAAAATATCGGTAATGTCCTTGCGCCGGCAACGGACTCCGTTAAGCAGATAAACCGACACGCCGTCCCGGGTCACTTGCCGCTTGATGGAAATTTCCTGGTACTTGGCATATTCCCCCGGCGCACTGCCGCAGGCATTGTCGAACACCAACTCCACCGAGGCCATTCCTACGGGCTTGCGGGTGGATGAACCGTTGAAGATCACATCGGCCATGGACTCGCCGCGCAAATGTTTGGCCGAACTCTCGCCCATCACCCAACGCACCGCGTCAATGATATTGGATTTGCCGCAGCCATTGGGACCGACCACACCGACCAAATTTCCGGGCAGGGGGATTGAAGTCGGATCGACAAAGGACTTGAAGCCCGCAAGTTTGATCTTGTCCAGACGCATTTATTTGGCGCGAGAGCATCCTACCGGGTTTACGGCTAGGAATAACAGTGAAAATAAACGTGGAAAGGACAAAAGTTGGTCTGGATTGGACGGGAACGAAGGCTTATTATAACGGACTAAGCGCATTATTACTAAAGTGAATCATTGACCATCATGTCCACGGCCCCCAACCAAGAACTAGAAACCTTCCCCAATCCGCAGCCCGGCAGAGACTACACCATCCGCATCGACGCACCGGAATTCACTTGCCTATGCCCCAAAACCGGCCAGCCGGATTTCGCCACGTTCCTGATCGAATACGTGCCCGATGGATTGTGCGTAGAGTTAAAATCGCTCAAATTGTATTTCTGGTCCTATCGCGAACTCGGCGCTTTCCACGAAGCCGTCACCAACCAAGTCCTAGACGACCTAGTCGCTGCCACCGACCCCAATTTCATGCGCGTCACCGCCAAGTTCAACGTGCGCGGCGGCATCTATACGGCGGTAGTAGTCGAGCACCGCAAAGAAGGCTGGATTGCGCCGGATGCGGTGGTGTTGCCTTAAGTCGCAATAAATTCCGATTGAACCCTTGCCATTATTTGGAGTCCACCCCCTAAGTAGGGATTGATCACGGATGTTACTGGGAACGGATTGGGTCGAACGGAGTTCGCCCGAAGGGTTACAGGCAGGGAATGGGAACGCCAAGCCCCAGCTTGGCGAAGGTATTGCTACTTACAATCTGATGTTACGCAGTCATCGCTAGAGGATGGCAACTTGTGGAGTGCGGCGACTTGTCGCCGCTGGACGCAAAAGGCGGCGACTCGTCGCCGCTGGACGCAAAAGGCGGCGACTCGTCGCCGCTGGACGAAAAAGGCGGCGACGAGTCGCCGCACTCCACAACATCCGGGCTACAGCCTAGACGGTTGCGTAACATCAGTTACAATAATAACAACATAAGGTGCGACTTGATGCTGACCGGGCTTGACCAACTACCACTTACAAAAGACCCCTTCCGCTGGAAAGTAGGGGTCCTCGTTTTCATGTTGTTGGCTGTCAGCCTGTTTTGGGCCGACGCAGCCTTAGCCCACGAACGCTGGATTTTGACGCCTGACCAAGCCAGTGAGTGGAATGGCAAATTAAAACCCTCGGTTTACACCTCCTTATCGGCTTTGAACATCGGCCTAATTGCGGCCTTTTTCTTGTTCGCGGTGGGTTGGATTCGGCTGGGATTCACCAGCGCCCGTGATCTGTTCCCCGATTTGCAGGCCCGTTTAAGTGCCTATGGCGATATTGTCGCGCCCCTGCTCAGATTCTGTTTGGCCTGGGTGCTGATTTCCTCAGCCATAGGCTTCGAACCCCGTTACGGTGTCGAACCGTTCACCTCCCCTACCCTGTTCGCCCCAGATTTGGAATTAAAGCAATATGGCGCGGCTTGGCTGGGCTTGCGCTGGCTTGAGTTTCTGCTCGGACTTGGCTTTCTATTTGGCATCTATGTGCGGATTTTGGCGGTTGTGCTGATGGTTCTGGCTTTGTTGGGCATGGTGCTGTTCCAGCAGGACTTGTTTGCCTATGCCACTGCCTTGCTGGGCGTTGCCATTTACCTATTACTGCAAGGGCCGGGCAGCTACTTTGTGCCCATGCCGGTCGAACCCAGCCTGTTATCCCTGCAAACCCAACTCGCCGCAGTGCCTAGGCAACGGGCGCAGGCGATCATGCGCGTGTTGACCGGGTTCAACATCTTTTATCTGGCGGTCGTCTTCAAGGTTTTCCAACCCAATCTGGCGCTGGGCATCCTCACCCTGTTTGATGTCCCCATTTTGTCTTCGGCACCGGAGACATTCACGCTAATCATGGCCTTGGTCGAGGTCACCTGCGGCATTTTGATCATTGTCGGCGTCATGCTGCGGCCCTTGTCGCTGTTCTTTCTATTCGCCTTTCTGTTCTTTGCGGCGCTGCTGCCTGAGAGTTGGATGGCCCATGCGCTTTACTATGGGGTAATGCTTTCCTTTTTATTCAACGGTGCGGGACATTTTCACATGCCTGAAGCAAAAGACAAACCGGCCAACATTGTGATCGTTGGCGGAACGGTGGCGGCTATCCACGCCGCGATGAAGATTGAACGATTGATCGGCCAATATACGCGGGTGCAATTAAGCCTAGTGCATACCCGGCCCAATATGTTGTTTTACCCACTGCTGCCTGAAGTGATAGGCGGCACGATGCAACCCGGCAACGCGGTCAACCCGATACGGCGGATTCTTCCCAATACACGCGTCAAATTGGGCGAAGTCACCCATATCGACACGCAGAAAAAGTGCGTCGTCCTGCTGCAAAATGGGCGTGTGTTGGAAGAACCCTACGACGAGTTGATATTAGCCTTGTTTCCTATCCCTAAGCTAACCGGCATTCCGGGTTTGCTGGCCCATGCCAGTCCAATTAACTCGGTGGGTGACGCACTGCACATACGCAAACGCATTATGGATTTGGTGGAAGAAGCCGAAGCGACGGAAAATGTGGAAGAAAGGCAGCGCCTGTTGACTTTCGCCGTGATAGGCTCGGGCCAGCGCTCCTGCGGTGCGGCGGTGGAAATTTGCGAGATGCTAAAAACCGTGGAAACCTCTTATCCCATCCTGAAAGGGCATGGCTGGCAGGTTCTCCTCTACGAAGACGCCAAAGCCCCGTTCAGCGTCTTTGAAAGCGACATACAGGCGCAACGCGACCGCGAATTGGAAAAGGCAGGGGTGACCCTGTGCCGCAACCAAGAAATAGCCGCCATTACCCGTGACAGCATCGTGTTGGGTGGCGGCGGGCGGCAAACTGTGGGTCTGGTGGTCAATGCATCCTTCATGCTGCCCAGCCTGCAAATTGACGGGCAAACCTATCACTGGCCGCTGGACATAGAAGACGACCTCAGCTTCAAACACCGTCCGCACATCTGGGTAACGGCGCTGCAGCAACAGCAGGAGGACAGGAAGTTCCTCACCACCGCAGACTTCGTCAAGCTAGGCGAGACGGCTGGCCAAAACGCTTGGGCCGCCTCGCAAGGCTTCGCCACCCATGCATTCAAAGCAACAGAACGCTGGCTGAAAATCTATAACATGGGACGCCGCTCAATCTGCCGCATCGGCCCCTTGTCGTTCAGCGGTACGCCAGCCTGGTTCCTGTCCCGCATCACTAATCTTGCCGCTTTGCCTGGGTTGGAGCGCAACCTGCGGATATTGATAGACTGGTGTTTGGACGTGCCGTTCCGGGCTGACATTGCCGTGCTAACGCCCGATGCCACGGAAAAGCTGCAACGCGTCCACTTTGAGCCAGGCGATGAGGTGATCCGCGAAAACGAGCGCGGCGATACGGCCTACATCGTGCAGTCGGGCCGACTGGACGTGCTGAAAAACGGCAGAAAAGTAGGCGAATTGGGCGACGGCGATTATTTCGGGGAAATCGCCCTGCTGCATGACACTCTGCGCACAGCCACCGTGCGTTGCCTGACCCCCTGCGAGTTGACCGTTCTGGCCGGCGAAGACTTCCAAAGCCTCAGCGTAGGATCGAGCATCATGGCCAAAGCCATCCAGCAACAGGTCGAGGAACGGATCAAGGCGCAACAATTGTAGGAGGCTCGTCATTGGCATAGATGCCAAAATCCAGCGTCCAAGGATGGCAAACGCGGAGCCGAGACTGGTCTCCCCGCATCAAAAGACAGGAAACATCAGGTTAGCAAGTGATCTGAATCAAGCACTTGCGCAACCGATTGGATACCGTCCATGGCCTGGATTTCGGCATCCATGCCGAAATGACGGGCAAGGCTGCCTTGCCGTGATGGGTTTCTGATGCTTCTTACACCATTATCATAAAGGAGTCCCCGTTTGTATTTATGTACAACATTTTTATCTTACAAAGCTGATGTTACGTAGTCATCGCTAGAGGATGGCAACTTGTGGAGTACGGCGACTCGTCGCCGCTGGACGCAAAAGGCGGCGACAAGTCGCCGCACTCCACAACATCCGGGCTACAGCCTACACGGTTGCGTAACATCAGTTACCAGCTAAACCCAGTGCCCAGACCGACGGTCAGTTCACTGCCGGCATAGCCCAGGCTGGCGGCGACGCGCACACTGTCGCCCACATTCGCCTTGCCGCCAAAGGCTATGGCGCTCTGGCTACCAAAGTTACCGTAGCCGACACCGACCGAGTAGTTGTGTCCTGCAATCGGTTCGGGGATGGTTGCCATCGCAGCCGCCGAGGCGATGCCCGAGAACGCCTTGCTCTGCAAGCCGCCGATGCGGTTGTAGATGCTATTGGTAGCCGAGTTCAGTTGTGCCACGTTCACTGCATCATTGGCGTTGATGCCGTTGGCGATGCCGGACAGGCGGACTGGCCCGCCAGCCGAATTCGTCAACGATGCCCCATTGTTATTCAACACCAAGTTGGTGGAACCGCCACTGATCGTAGTGGAGGTGCGGCCCTGCAAGCTGGCCGTGTTGCCGATGGCGCTCACGCCATTGTCGTTCACCTGGACTTGGCTACTGCCATTGCTGGAAACTAAGTTGGTCGCGCCCACAATGGTATTGCTAGACCCTACCGTGCCGATAGTGTTGGCCGAAGCTTGGTTGGTGCCGATGTTGTTGACCGCACCATTGATGTTGTTGCTGGACCCAGAGGTACCGATGGTGTTGGCAGAACCCGGCTGGGTGGCTCCAATGTTGTTGACCGCGCCGTTCAAGCTGGCGTTGCCGGCCACGGCCAAAGTGCCATTCAAACTCGTCGGGCCAGTGACCACCGTGCCATTGACCGCATCCACCGACAAGGCATTCGCCCCGGCCGCAGACGATGCCTGCAAGCGGGTCGCACCCGTCACCGTGTTGGACACGCCCACCACGGTCAAGCCGTTGGTGCTATCCAGCGTGGCGCTGTTGCCGCCCGCTTGGATTGCCGTGCCAGTGTTGCTGGTGGTGATGCTGCTAGTGCCCGCTTTGTTGCCGGCAATCACCACTGTATTGCCGTTAGCCACGACACTAGACTGGCTGCCGCTAGCGCTATTGGCCGTCAAACCCACCCCCAGCGCATTGACCTGCACGGTGTTCGCCGAGGCTTGATTGCTTGATTGGATGGTCGTGGCCCCGGTGACGGTGTTGGCAGTGCCGGTGATGTTGTTGTTAAGACCGGTGATGGTGTTGACCCCGGTGGCCCCTGCGTTGAGCGTGTTCGCTGTGCCTTGCATGGTATTGTTCGAAGTCGCCAAGTCGCCAAGCGTGACCCCGGAACTGCCCGCGCCAGTGCCGCCGGTGGTGGTGGCTTGCACCAAGGTGACGGTGGGTGTGCCTGCGCCGTTATTGACCGTCAAATTGGCGTTGCCGTCCGCCAAGCTCCACACCGAAGAGTTAGTGCCGCCGGACAGGGTGGTGGACGTTCCGCTGACAGTCAAGCCGTGGCCTGTGCTGTTCACCAAGCTGGCATTGCTTCCGTTCAGCGACAGATTGGCAGAACTGGCGTTCCCGGTGCCATCCGTCAACGTGGTTTTCGTCGCGGTGATGTTCAAACCCGCGTTGCCGTTCTTGTTCGTCAAGCTGGCGTTGGCACCATTCAAATTCAAGCCCGCCCCGTTGCCTAGGGCCGCGATTCCGTTGGCGGCTGTCACGGTGACATTGTTGTTACCGCTAACCAGGGTGGAACTGGTTGAACCGACGATAGTATTGCTTGCACCGGTGATCAAATTGGTAGAGGTGCCTGCCGTGCCTATGGTGTTGTTAGCACCGGAAGCCGTCAGATTGCCTGCAACATTCAAGGTGCTGCCGAAAGTCCCGGCACCCGTCACGGCCAAGGTGTTGTTGATTTGGGTCGCACCTGCGACCGTGAGGGTGCTGCCCAAGGTGGCCGCGCCAGTGACACCGAGAGTGTTGTTGATTTGCGTCGCGCCATTCAGGGTGCTAGTGCCGTTGGCGGTCAACGCACCGCCCACCGTCGTACCCGAGCCATTCACCACAACCGAATTGCCCGCGCCATTGGTGATCGTGGTGCTGGGTCCGGTGAGCAGGTTGGAGCCGGTCAGGGTGTTGCTGGAACCGGCCACGCCGATGTTATTGACCGAGCCATTGGCGCTCAGATTGCCGCCGATAGTCGCCGCGCCGGTGTTGTTGAGCGTGTCGCTCGTCAACCCGCCGACCACGCTAGTGCCTGTGGCATTAACCGTCAAGCTCTGTCCGCCACCGGTAGTCAGCGTATTGGTGCTGCCCGTCAAGGTATTGGTGGAACCGGCCACGCCGATGCTGTTGCTGCCGCCGGATGCGGTCAGATTGCCGCCTATATTGGCCGTGCCGGCGGCGGTAAAGTTATTAACTCCGCTGACATTGTTGTTGCTGCCGTTGAGGATAATAGCCCCCGCTTGCACATTGCCGGACGTGGTGCTGATGTTGCCGCTAGTGCTGCTGATATTGCCGCTGGTGGTCGTGATATTTCCCGCACCGGTGGCAATGGCCGCGCCATTGGTATTCACACCGCCATTCAGGTTGGCCACACCGCCGTTCACCGTCAAGCCAGCCCCTAGCGTAGTCGCTTGGTTCACCGTCAGCGCACCGTTCACCGTGGTCGTCGTGCCGGCCTGGCCGATAGTCGTGCTAGTGGTGCCCGCGCCTATGACCAGCGCACCGCCCGCATTGGTGATGCTGGTGGCACCGGTGATGGCCCCCGCGTTGCTGATGCCGCCGTTGCTGGCATTCAGGCCGTTGCCGGTGATCAAGCCGGACGCAGTAATGGTCGTCGCACCGCTGATGGCACCCGCGTTGGTAATGCCACCGTTGCTGGCATTCAAGCCGTTGCCGGTAATCAAGCCGGACGCGGTAATGGTTGTTGCGCCGCTGATGGCCCCCGCGTTGCTGATGCCGCCGCTGTTATTGTTCAGCCCGCCCGTGACACTGGTGCCAGTGGCACTCACCGCCAGTGCGTGGGAGGCATCACCAGTGATCGTGGTGGTCGTTCCCGAGGTGGTGTCGCCAATATTCACGGATGTCACACCGCCGCCGCTGTTGGTCGCCGTGATTAAAGTGACCTCGCCCGTGGTGGCCGTGCCGACATTCAAGGTGGCTTGGTTGACTCCTAGATTCAAACTGGAAGAATTGCTGCCGCCTTGCACCGTGGTGGAAGTCGCCGTGGAGGTCAAGCCATTCAGATGGCCGGCGGCGTTATAAACCCCGATTTGCGCATTGCCAGCGGATGCGGTGACGATGGCTGAACCGGTTGCCGTACTGCCCGTGCTGGTGGTGTTCACATCCAATCCGCCGCCGGTGCCCACGATATTGGCACCGGTGATGGTGTTGGTCGTGCCGTTGATGACGATGCCGCCCGCCGTGATATTGCCGGTGCCGACTGCCAAACCGCCACTCGTGACCAAGCCGGATGCGGTAATAGTCGTCGCGCCGGTGAGCGCACCACCTGCCAGCGTTGCCGTGCCGTCGCTCAGCGAACTACCCGTGATCGCACCGGTTGCGGTAAAGCTCGTCACGCCGCTGAGCGCACCCGTGTTGGTGATGCCGCCGCCACTGTTGTCGATGCCGGCCGTTGTCAAAGCACCAGTAATGTTCGTAGAGCCATTAAGGGTGTTGGTCTGGCCTGCCTGACCGATGGTCACCCCGCCACTGTTCGTGCCAACAGTGAGGGCTTGCCCTGTGCCGCTACTGTCTAGGGATGTCGCATTGATGATGGCGCGTGTGCTGCCTGCCGCTCCCACGCTGACCACATTGGCTAGACCGTTATCCGTACTGCCCGCGCCCAAGACCACGGAGTTGTTGCCCGTGGAGAGCGCCGCCGTGCCAATGGCAACAGAGTTGCCGCCCGTCGCGGTGGCCTGTATATCTGTACCCGTAGCCCCTGTAACGGTGTTGGCAGAACTGCCGATGGCAATATTGCCACCGCTGCTGCTGCCCGCTGTGGTGGCTAGCCCCCCTAAAGCGATGTCGCCCGCACTCGTGGCCGAACTCGAGAGACCAATGGCCGTTGACGCGGAACCTGAAGCCGAACTTCCGGCAGCTAGGGCTGTTGCAGCGTAACCTGAGGCTGAACTCTGGACACCTAGGGCCGTTGCACCGTTACCGGCAGATGAACTCCCGGCACCTAGGGCCGTTGCCCCCAGACTTGTGGACGAACTCCCGGCACCTAGGGCCGTTGAAGCGTTGCCAGTGGAGAGCGCCGCCGTGCCTATGGCGATGGAGTTGCCGCCCGTCGCTGTGGTCAATGTATCTGTACCTGTGCCCCCCGTAACGGTGTTCGAAGAACTGCCGAGGGCAATATTTCCACCGCTGCCGCTGCCCGTTGTCGTGGCTGAACCCCCTAAGGCAATGTCGCCCGCACTCGCGGCCGAACTCGAGAGACCAATGGCCGTTGACGCGGAACCTGAGGCCGAACTTCCGGCAGCTAGGGCTGTTGCAGCATAGCCTGATGCTGAACTCTGGACACCTAGGGCCGTTGCACCGCCACCGGCGGATGAACTCCCGGCACCTAGAGCCGTTGAACTGTCACCTACGGCTGAACTCTGGATACCTAGGGCCGTTGCACCGTTGCCGGAGGACACACTCAAAGCACCTACGGCTGTTGCACTGCCATTGGTGGCTTGGCTCTTGGCACCTAGGGCCGTCGCATCGGTCGCTGTTGCCGTCGCAACATTACCCACCGCCGTGGAGTCACCTGCTGTGATGGAAGATGCACCCGATAGACCGATACCCGCGCCATTGCCCAGGTCGGTGTTGCCGCTGCCCGTAATATTGCTCCCTGACTGGTTACCCACCGCCGTGTTATTGGCACCGCTGACCGTGGACCCGGCACGTGAGCCAAGCGCCGTGTTAAAACTGCCGGCAGTCCCGGACCCGGCGTTGTAACCTAGCGACGTGCCATCGTGGTAGCTGTTCGCGGAACCGGCACCCACCGCCGTGTTATTATGGCCACTCACATTCGGGTCGCTGTTGGCACCGACCCCGGTGTTGGTGCTGGTGGAAACCAAGTTGCTGCCGGTGATTGCACCGCTGGCGGTGATGGTCGTCGCGCCCGTGAGCGCACCGCCTGCAAGCGTTGCCGTGCCGTCAGTGATCGAGCCACCCGTGATCGCGCCAGACGCGGTAACTGTCGTCGCGCCGGTAAGCGCACCGCCTGCAAGCGTTGCCGTGCCGTCGGTAATCGCGGTGCCGGTGATGACACCGGCGGTGGTGATGGTGGCTGTATTAGAGACACCGTTATTCACAGCAAGCAAGCCGGCAACGGTCGTAGTGCCATTCAGGGTGTTGATCTGCCCCGCTTGGCCAATCGTCACCCCGGCACTGGTCGTGCCAACTGAGAGGCTAGTTGTGGAGCTAGCGTCGAGGGACGACGCGTTGATGATGGCACGCTGTTGTGCCGCCGAACCCACGCTGACCACATTGGCCTGCCCGTTATCCGTACTGCCCGCGCCCAAGACCACGGAGTTGGCACCAGTGGAGACCGACGCCGTGCCTATGGCGATGGAATTGCCACCCGTCGCTGTGGTTTGTATATCGGTACCTGTACCCCCCGAAACTATGTTGGCAGAACTGCCGATGGCAATATTGCCACCGCTGCTGCTGCCCGTTGTCGTGGCTGACCCCCCTAAAGCGATGTCGCCCGCACTTGCGGCCAAACTCCCGCCACCGACGGCCGTTGCCCCCAGACTTGTGGACGAACTCCCGGCACCTAGGGCCGTTGCCCCCAGACTTGTGGACGAACTCCCGGCACCTAGGGCCGTTGAAGCGTTGCCAGTGGAGAGCGCCGCCGTGCCTATGGCGATGGAATTGCCACCCGTCGCGGTGGTCTTGATGTCTGTACCGGTGACACCCGTAACTGAGTTGACAGAACTGCCGATGGCAACATTGCCACCGCTGGTGCTGCCCGTTGTCGTGGCTGCGGCCCCTAAAGCGATGTCGGCTGCGCTCGACACCGAACTCCCGGTACCGACTGCCGTTGATAAGTTACCTGTGGCCACAGTCCCGGCACCGACGGCCGTCGCCGCCAAACCAGTAGCCTGGGTATAGCCACCGAGTGCTGTTGCGCCGTCAGCGGTGGACTGGCTCCCGCCACCGATGGCGGTTGATACAAAACCTGTGGACACACTCGAAAGACCGACTGACGTTGACCCCACACCTGAGGACGAACTCGCGTTACCTACGGCCGTTGCACCGTTCCCTGAAGACACACTATAGTCACCGACGGCCGTTGCCGAGGTACTGGTGGCTTGGCTCCGGGCACCTAGGGCCGTCGCATCGGTCGCCGTGGCCGTCGCAACATTACCCACCGCCACGGAGTCACCCGCTGTGATGGAAGCGGCACCCGACAGGCCAATACCCGCGCCATTGCCCAAGTCAACATTGCCGCTGCCAGTAATATTGCTCCCTGCCCCGTAACCCACCGCCGTGTTGTTGGCACCGCTGACCGTGGACCCGGCAGTGGAGCCAACCGCCGTGTTAAAACTGCCGGCGGTCCCGGTCCCTGCACTGTATCCAACCGACGTGCCATCGTGGTTGCTACTGTTTGTGGCATTGACTCCATACGCCGTATTACCGTGGGAAGTGTTGCTTAAAGGGTCTATAGCCCCGACACCATACACGTTATTAGTCCCATCTGGGCTAATACTATCCGCAAACGCCGCCCCTGACGAGAGCGCCGAGGCTACGGCCACCGCCAGCAGATTCAATTTGAAATTAGTGGTTTTTTTTGCATATGACATTTTTTTGATTCTCTCTATGGTAGCCAACATAAAAGTTTTAATGACTGATGTTACACAGGGTGTCAAATGTAGGCCGGAATAAGCCCGGTAGATGGGTAGATGGGTAGATGGGTAGATGGGTAGAGCGTAAGCGGAACCCATCACAACATTGGAGCATTCTTATGGGTTTCGGCATCCTAAGCCTCTACCCATCCTTCTACATTACTTTCCTGATTAGGAAGATTCTTCAGCCAGCGGCAAAAGCATCGTCATACCGGCTGGGTTGCCGCTATCCAGCGTCCAGGGATGGCAAGCTGGCTACCGTCTTTTTCTCTGGTTTCCGGCATCCAGGCAGGAACGACGGGTTTTATTTTGTTAGCCGAAGACTCTCCCTAATCAGGATTTACGGTGCGGATATTGTCCTCTATCATCCAAAAAAAGCAACAACTTGTTGCAACTATGGCAATACACGGTGGAATGTGTGGTTACCCACTTAAACCGGGACTTAGGTGATGCCTAATAGTGAGCATCCCATCCAAAGGCCAAGCTGGTGCTTGGCGCTCCTAAAAGGAACGCCAAGCCCCAGCTTGGCAAGGTGATTTGCGGAGGAATTGTTCGTGATTTTCGTGGATGATTCACTCCGGTTTTGGTAGGTTCATTATTGGAAATCACTTTAAGCCGTTCGTGGTGAGTCCTGAGTCCTGAGCTTGTCGAAGGGTCGAAGGGTCGAACCATGAACGGCTTAACCGTTGGCGGAGCATCGTAATCAGGAAACTTTCTCAAATAATTCATTTTAACTGATGTTACGCACAGGCCCCTGTGCTGTTGTCTGCAAAGGATTGCCGATGTGCGAATTCGTTTTGGAGTGTCAAGGCTTGCCTTGACAGGCAAAGCGAGCTTTGCCACTCCAATGCGTAACATCAGATTTTAACTATTGCGCCGGGTCGGCGGCATCCGTAAAACTACCTATTGTTCCACCAAAAAAACTGAAGCCGGTCAGGATATGCCATCCCGTACGCAAGGTTTTGTCCTGTCGGCAATTCTCAGTTTGGCCCATAAACGACAAAAATAACCTCGTCATCTCGGCAGGGATGCCAAAATCCAGCGTCCATGGATGGCAACCAGTTGATTATGAGAGGCTAAACCGTTGTCTTGTTACCGTCCTTGGCACGGATTTCGGCATCCCTGCCGAAATGACGGAGCTTCCGGCCAAACTGAGAATTGCTGCCTCGCCAAGCTGGGGCGCTTGGCGTTCCTTCTGGGAGCGCCAAGCCCCAGCTTGGCTTTCGGATGGGATTTTCTTTTTTTGGATATCACCTAATCAACCAAACTTTAGCCTACGCGGGATAATACGCCCGAATAAACGCTTTATTGTCTGCCGTTCGTCTGGCTGGCAAATGGCGACATAGAAAAGGCTTAAGATGAGGATACCGTAGACTACGGCCAACGCGGCCAAGGCCGGAATCAGGACAAACCGCTCCGTTCCCAGTTGCGCCAAAACACCCCGGCTGGCAACGGCGAGGCTGTAACCGACTGCGTAGGGCGCAAGCCCAGGCAGCAACGCCTGCCAAACCCAACGCCATTGCCCAACCCCCAATTGGCTATTGGTGTAGAGAATGAAAAGTAGGCTGCTGGCTATTCTGGCACCGGTTGCCGCGGCAATGACGGCAATCAAGGTACGCCCTAGTACGGCATAGGCACCCACCAACCCGGCTCCAAGCAAAAACGCTTGAGGGACCAAGTAACCCCATACTGCGGCTCCGGGCCGTGTGATGCCCTGAAAATAGGTCGACGAGGGGCCGGTTAACGAATGGAAATGGTATCCGGCCGCGGCGCACACAAACACCAGGCTAGCCTCGTGGTAGGCTGGGTTCACGCCTACCCAAGCGGTGATGATAGTCACGGCGAACGGGGCCATAAAACCTAAAGCGCAGCCATTTAACATGTTTAAGTAACGCGAACCGCGCAAATAAAGCCGGATGATTTCGTCCTTCTGATTCAAGCTATGATAATGCGTAAGCGCGGTTAACAAGCTTTTGTTCACGGTGGTGAAAACCTGTGTGCTCATCATTGGAAACTTCTGCCCTATGTCCAAGAGCACCACGGCGGCCACTCCGGTCAGTGTTCCGGCCACCAGCCTTTCACAGGAATACAGAAAAACACTCAGCAAACCGGATATTTGCATCATGCCGCCATAGCGGAAAAACAGTTGGAAGGTTTCCCAGCCGACACCGCGCAGACGAATCTCCAGGCCGGGAATGGCACGGTAACAGAGCACCACATACACCAGGGTCGCCAGCACATAACGTCCCACGAAGGCCCAGAGCAAACTCGTCACGCCCCAACCTTGCAGCATCATCACCACCATCAGCAGCGTTTCCAACAGGTAACTCACTATCCATACTAACGTTTGTTCCGCTATTTTCTGCATGCCTTGCAACACATAGGCAAACGCGCCAAAAGTCATGTCCAATAACATGGTAGCCACCGTCCCTAGGATCAGTATTCCCGCAGTGGCTTGGAGATGGGGCGGAATCTTGAAGGCGGCAAACAGCCAGGGAAGGCTAAACCAAAGCCCAAGCAAGGTAAGCACGCTGAAGGTGATGGTGATGGACAGCCCCGCACCCAGTAAAGGGCCTATTTCCTTGTGCCGATTAGTGGCATTGTATTCGGCGACATAGCGGACATAGACATTGGACACGCCGAAGGCTCCCATTCCGACATAGCCGATAATGATCCAGCAGGTCGCCCAAATGCCGTATTCCTCCAGCGAAATGTAATGCAGGATGAACGGCGGCAATGCCACACGGGTGGCAAGATAGAATATCTGCCCCAGCATTTGTGCGGCGGCGTTCCTTGAAACTTGGACCTTTTTTTGTTGTTTTATGGATTTTAGGCTTGGCATGGAGATAAAATTTTGGCAATAGTCTAAACTTCCTTACAGTTTGGCATAAAATCAACCATTCTTGGCGGAGAATCTGACATGAAAACGGCAATTTGGCGCTGGCGTTTGCATCGCACCCTGCTGGACCGGGCCGGCCTGTTGTGGCCGTTTTCCAAAAAAAGCGGCAACAAGCGCTTGCTGTTCATCGGCGAGCGTGATTTTATCTGCCAAACCCAATGGTTTCCTTATTTTTTCCACAAGGATATCTTGGCTACCCGCCACCACATCGAACTGCGCGAATTGCCCATCAGCCGGTTCGAGGATGGCCGGCACCCTTACCGGGCCGGAGTGGATGCGGTGTGCTTCCAATCTTGGTTCGACCTCAGTCCGCAGGCGATGGAAAACCTAGTCGGAAAAATCCGGCAAACTTGGCCTGCGGCGCGTTTGGGCTATTTCGACTGGTTTGCCCCCACCGACCTGCGCTACGCGGATGTGCTCGGCGGACAGGTGGACGTTTATCTGAAGAAACAAGCGCTTCGGGATTTTAGCCAATACGGACAAACGACATTAGGCGACACCAATCTCACCGACTATTATGCCCGGCGTTTCCATCTCGATTATCCCGAGACACGCTTCCACATCCCCGGCGGCTTCCGCGACAAGCTGTTGCTTGGAACCCATTTCGCATTTTCCGACCACATGCTGCCCTATTTCCTGTCCCCCTTTCCGCAGCGCGCACAGCGCAGCATCGACTTGCATGCCCGAATCGCAGTCAAGGGCACCGAATGGTATACCCGGATGCGCCAAGAGGCACTTGACAAAGTCACCCATCTGGAAGGCAGGCTCAAAGTGGCTTGCCGGGGACGGGTGTCGCGGGAAGAATATTTCCAGGAATTGTTTGATGCCAAACTCTGCTTCAGCCCTTTCGGCTATGGCGAAGTCTGCTGGCGCGACTTTGAGGCCATGTTCACCGGCAGCCTGCTGCTGAAACCGGACATGTCGCACTTGGATTGCTACCCTGAAGTGTTCATTCCCTATCAAACCTATGTTCCTCTGGCATGGGACTTGAGCGATTTTGACGAGAAAGTGGACTATTATTTAAACCATCCGGCAGAGCGGGAGGCCATCGCCAGAAACGCATTCGGACTTTTGGGCGATTACTTCCGGCAACAGCGCTTTCTGCATGACATGCAGGCAGTATTACAACGCTTGGGACTGGTGGAGCTAAAGCCATGAGCCTCCCTTATGTATTATTATCCGCCTATCAATGCGGACCCGGCCAGGGTTCTGTGTCACAAATAGGCTGGGAATGGTATTCCCGCCTTGCCCGCAAGCTTCCGGTCACGTTGCTGACGCACATCCGCAACCGCCCGGCATTGGAAAAGGCAGGCCCTCCCCTGCCCGGATCGGACATAGTCTACATCGACACCGAATGGTTTGCAGGCCCTTTATACCGCTTGGCCTCCTGGCTGTTTCCGCGCAGCGAGCACCCGGTATTCCTGATTTCCTCGCTGGACTTCTATCTCTACGACTGGGTTGCCCTTAGAACTTTGCGCCGCCTCCGCCAGCAAGGCAGGCACTGGGACATCGTCCACCAGGCTACGCCCGTGTCACCGCTGGCGGCTACCCGGCTGTATCAATTGCACATCCCACTGATTTTGGGGCCGTGGAACGGCGGTCTGCGCTCGCCGGGCGAATACCCTGAGATTATGCGCGCCGAATCCAACTGGGTTTACCCCATCCGCAAGCTCGGGCGCTGGGTGGACCGGCTAATCGGCTCATCCCGCCATGCAAGGAAGATATTGACCGCCACCTCGGCAACCCGTGCGGAAATCCCGCCCGGCCTCAGGCCAAAATGCATTGCCATGCTGGAAAACGGAGTCGATCTGGATGTGTTTACCCCCGCCGACTGGCCGGACCCGCCAACCCAGGGGAACCCATTGGAAATTTTGTTCGTGGGGAGGCTTTTGCCCTTCAAAGGCGTAGCCATGCTACTGGAAGCGGTGGCCAGGTTGCGCTTTCCGTTCCGCCTGACCATCGTTGGATCAGGCCCGGAAGAAGCCCCGTTACGCATCCAGGCCGAAGCCTTGCAACTCAAGGGCAACATCGTCTTCACCGGTGCGCTGCCGCTGCCAGAAGTGGCCGGACGGATGGCGCAAGCGCATGTCTTCTGCCTGCCCTCAGTGCGCGAGTCCGGCGGTGCCGTTTTGCTAGAGGCTATGGCCGCCGCCCGCCCGGTCATCGCCCTTGCCTATGGCGGTCCGGCGGAAATCGTCGACGATGGGATCGGGTGCCTGATACCTTCAAGCGGGCGCGCAACCGTGGTGGAGGAAATGGCAAAAGCCCTGGCCGATGTCGTGGACAACCCGGAGCAGTGGCGGCAACGGGGGCTGGCCGGGCGCAAGCGCGTCGAGCAGCACTACGCCTGGCCGGTTAAAATCGACGCCGCCATCGCCCTTTATCGCCAGTGCCTGGAGCAACCATGAGCGGCCAACCCAAACTCGCCTATCTGATCAGCCAATATCCTGCCGTCTCGCACACTTTCATCCTGCGCGAGATTGTGGAACTGCGGCGGCTGGGTTTCACTATCCGCCCGGCATCCATCAACGCCCCTGACCGGCCCGCCGCCCAGCTCACCGCCGCCGAACAGCAAGAAGCAGAACACACTTGGTACGTTAAGCGCCAAGGCATACGCGGCGCGATGACAGCCTTGCTGGCAAGCCTCTTCAGCCAACCCAAAGGGCTGGCGCGGGGACTCGCCGCCGCCCTGCGGCTAGGCGGGTTAGACTTGCGCAAGACACTGATGAACTTAGCCTATTTTATTGAAGCGGCCATGCTAGGGCGCTGGATGCGGCGGGAGGGGTTGCGGCATCTGCATGTGCATTTCGCGACACCGGCGGCAATGGTCGGACTACTGGTGAAAACGATATTTAACCTTGGTTTTTCCTTCACCGTGCATGGGCCGGACGAATTTTACGATGCGCCAGGGTACCGTTTGGCCGAAAAGCTCGCAGCGGCAGATTTTGTGATATGCATCAGCCATTACGCCCGCAGCCAAATCATGAAACTGTCGCCGGTTGCACAATGGGGCAAATACGAAATCTGCCGACTGGGTGTCGATCCAGACCGTTTCGCACCCAGGCCAACAAGGCCCGCCAACGCAGCCTTTGAATTGCTTTGCGTCGGCCGGTTGACACCCGCCAAGGGGCAGGCCATTTTGCTGGACGCCCTAGCCCTGCTGATTGCATCAGGGTTCAAGGTGCGCCTCACCTTTGTCGGCAATGGACCGGACCGAAGCGCTCTGGAGGCGCAGACAGAGAGACTCGCCTTGTCCGATTCCGTTGAATTTGCAGGGGCTGTCAACCAAGACAGCATCCTGGACTATTACGCCCGCGCAGATGCCTTTGTGCTGCCCAGTTTTGCCGAAGGCTTGCCGGTCGTGCTAATGGAGGCGATGGCAATGGAACTGCCTTGCGTCACCACCCACATCACCGGTGTGCCCGAACTGATTAAAAACGGCCTGAACGGTTACTTGGCCGCGCCTTCCGATGTGGATGGTTTGGCTGCGGCCATAGGCTATTTGATCGACCATCCGGTACAGTCACGCCAAATTGCACTAGCCGGACGGGCCAAGGTACTGGCCGACTACACCCTGTCAACTAGCGTGGAACGGCTGGCCGCGGTGTTTGCCAAACGCTTGCCCTAGGGTGGCGGATTAGATCAAATGGGATTAAGATGAGAATTGCTGGCACAACTGGCAATCCCAATGCCATCAGTGCTAAAATTAACACAGTTAGGCATAGCAAACCTGCCTTTCCCATCCCTCGCCCCGGTAGCTCAGTTGGATAGAGCATCCCCCTCCTAAGGGGAAGGTCACACGTTCGAATCGTGTTCGGGGCACCAAATAAAACAAAGCTTTTGATCGCTCCCATGCTCCGGTGTCACTGCCATTAAGTTAGGGATTTTCCGTTCGCCCTGAGCTTGTCGAAGGGTGAACGGAAAATCCCAACATGTTGGAAGTTAAACCGTTCATGGTTCGACAGGCTCACCACGAACGGCTTAACTTAATGGCAGTGACGCCGGAGCGTGGGAACGATCAATTTCCGAGGCAGCGATGATGCCCTACAATGGGCAAACAGCGACTAGGCAACTGGCTAAAAATTAGTCACATCTCTGCAACGCCCAAGGCAGTTGGGCCACAGACCGAACTTCACACAGTTATGCACAGAGTTACCCCCTTTAACGGTGGATATTGTATAGCCAAAGCAAGCCGCTTAGGATGCCCGAATGTTTTTCACATCCCTAAATTTCTTGGGATTTGGAATGGGGCCTGGACCACGGTGCTTGGTCGGTTCTGTGCCGTATGTTTCCGTTAGCCGACATTCCGGTGGTGCAACTCAGCCTTGACCGTTCCAAACCACCGGCTTTCCATTACGGACTGGGAAAGTCACTGAGGGAGCTTCGCAAGCGGGGTATCCTGATTGTCGGAAGCGGAAACATTGTCCACAATTTGGGTGCAGTAGTCTGGCAAGACACAGCCCATGACTGGGCCTTGGACTTTGATAGCCAAATCAAGCGGTTGATCGTCTCCCACCAGCATGATGCCATCATCCACTATGACCGGCTGGGGGACGCGGCCAAGGCTTCGGTGCCGACTGCCGAACACTTTCTGCCCTTGCTGTACATTTTGGGGCTGCAAGAGACGGGGGAGGAAGTGACATTCTTTACTGAGAAGGTGACGTTGGGCGCTATTTCCATGACTTCCCTGCAAGTCGCGGAAAACGGCCACAAGACATTTATCAATTGGTAAGCCATCGTAGGGTGCGCATTGCTCACCGTTTGCGATGCCGGTTAATTCGACGGAGCCATCGTAGGGTGCGCATTGCGCACCGTTTGCGATGCCGGTTAATTCGGCGGAGCCATCGTAGGGTGCGCATTACGCACCGTTTGCGATGCCGGTTAATTCGACGGAGTTTGCAACATCAGCGATTGTGTCGCAATAATCAAGGTCGGTGGTATTGCCAGCATCTGTTGATGGTGCGCGATGCGCACCCTACAAGGCTATTTTTCTTTACTTGCCTTAACCTCGCCCGGTTTTTTGTCTTTGTCAACGACCAAAAAACTCCCAGTGGTCATGCCCATGGTGCAGGTCCAGGTGATCAGCCCTTCCTGCTGCGGGGTAAACTCGATGATTTGCTCGCCTTTCTTCAGCGGGACATCCAATCCCAGCTTGGGCACCACTATGCCAGTGACACAGGATTGCGGTTTATCGTTGTGGATTTTCCATTTTACCGGTACGCCTTTTTGCAACACGATTTGCGCTGGTTTCTTGTCTCCGTCGCTGAATGACATCTCTACAGACCGATAGCCCATCACTGGCGTGGACATATCAAGCCCTGTCTGGTCGCGCAATTGCGCAGAAACCCAGGCCAGACCGCTGGTGAAGTCGTATTCCGCCCCGCTCAACAGCAATCCCCGATTCAGCATAATAGCGCCTAAAGCCACGACGATAGCCCCGGAAAAGCGGATAATTTTCGGGGCCAGCGATGCCGATGCCAAGCTCGTCAACAGGCCAAAGCCCAACATCACAGGTAGTGTGCCCAAGCCAAACACCAGCATCAGCTTAGCCCCCTCCAACGCGCTGCCGGTTCCCGCCGCCATCACATACATGGCTTGCAGGGGTCCGCAGATGACCATCAGCCCATTTAGCAAGCCAATCACGAAGGGGTGCCCGTATTTGCGCGCCTGCGTAGCGATGAAGCGCAACAAGGCTGGGGGCGTTTTAATGCGGAAGTTGCGCAACTGTGGCCAGACATTGAGCATACTCAAGCCGAACAGCAATAGAAACACACCGGCGACTATGCCCACCATGCCACGCACTTGGGGGGTGAAGGCGATGACAGCCCCCATCAGGCCAAAGCAGGCACCGATCACAGTATAGGAAATAACTTTGCCCAAACCATAGAGCAAATGTCCGCCGTAGCGGAGCTTGCCAGTGGCGGCCGATTTGGTGGCATAGCCTAGCACCAGTGCGCCGCACATCCCCACGCAGTGGAATCCCGTCAAAAAACCGACGGCGAATAGCAAACCCGAACTCATATCCAGGCTCAATTCGGGAAGGCTGGTATTGGAACGCAGACGCGCATCCAAGTAAACGATCAAAGCGATGCCGGCAATCCCAAATAGAAATGCCAACAGGCGTCTTAGCGCAACTCGCAAGCGAATGGAAAAACGGGGTTGGGATTGGTTTTTGCTGGGCTTCACAAGAATATTATGGATGAAATTGAGTAACTGATGTTACGCAGCCGTAGCCTACACCGATGCGTAACAGCAATGAGTAAAACTCTTTGGGGGATAAAATACCCAGATATCTCATTCTGTATGCAAAATTCACGCCTTTCAAAAAAGCCACCCGTAGCCCCAGCTTTAGCCCAGCAATTCTCATTTTGGCTAGAACGTCGTCATTTCGGCAGGGATGCCGAAATCCAGGCCATGGACGGTAGCGCATCAAGTTTATAAGTGCCTGATTCAGCTATGTGCAAGATTACGGCTTGCCATCCTTGGACGCTGGATTCCGGCATCCATGACCGGAATGACGGGCTATTTTTCAAGCCTTGGCTCAAAATGAGAATTGCTGGCTTTAGCCGATCTTTACGGTTTTTTCCCGCCGCAGGCGGTACTACGGGCTGACCCCAAGCAGGCATCAAACCCTTGCGCTGTGTCATATCACACAGCTCAATGCGTCATATGCCATGCACACACTTCAACTCAGCCGCAACATCGGTGTTAAATATACAAATATCATTGACTTGCATGGTTGGCGTGAAATATGAATAGTAAATGGCCTGTTTCCCCAATAACGCCCACCCACTGGACGAGCTTGCCTATGAATACCAATCAAATTGCTGTTGCCGCGCCGCGTAAAAACTCAGGCTCCCTCGCATTGGGGACGGGCCTAGCCTTCGCTTCCCTGATCTTAGTTCCAGCCCTCGCCGCTTCTTTTGGAGTAGGTCCGAGCATCACAGGTGCCTTGCGGATTGCGCTGATGAAAGCGTCAAACCGAGCCTTAGGCGGTTCGAGCAGCGGGGACGAAGCCGCCACCACCACCTTTGCTTGCCATTGAGCGTTGCGGTGTTATCGCGCCAAATCTACCGCATTCGGTTTGCCCTCACCCCAACCCTCTCCCGGAGGGCGAGGGAGTTCAATGTTGCTTTACTATCGCAGCGCCCTATACTCATGTAAGCCAACATGAAAACTGCTGGCAGTGTAAAAAATATATCTATCCACTAGGTTAAGGATACGAGATAATAGAGCAATTTAACAAATCGCCTGACCCTAGAGATGACTGAAAAACTCCACAAAGCCTGCGACCTGTGCGGCTTGCCTGTCGCAAGCCCTGATTTTACCCTGCATACGACCCATGGGCGAAAACAGTTTTGCTGCGAGGGGTGCCAAGGCATTTACCAAATGCTGCATGAAGGAGAAATTCTAGCAGAGGGGGATAGCGCCTTCACCCTAGGCGAAACTGGAAATAGTTGATGCCTATTCCCATAAGTAGGCGACCATATAATTTTTAACTTTTTGGCTGGCAGGAGGTTAAGCCGTTCGTGGTGAGTCCTGAGCTTGCCGAAGGGTCGAACCATGAGTGGCTAACCGTCCATCCTCCCACTTCGCTCAGGGCGAACGGTTACGCCTTATTTACTAGTGGTTAAAAACTTATGAACCCTTACTTTCCAATTTGTCCCAAACCAACATAATAGAGGTTAATCATGGCACATGTACACGGAGCCGCCGCCAGCAGCGCGGTGGAAGCAGGCAAACACGCGGCCCAAGCAGCCCACCACCACGCGGCTGCCGGACAAGCCTTAATAGCCCATGCCGCCCCGGCAGCGCTTTCCTTCCATAATGTGGCCAAAGGGGTCGCAGCGACGGGAGCCGTTGCAACGGCCAGAGCCCCGGCGGGCCGTTCATTCTTAGGCAAAGTTATCCGGCATCCTTTGGTGCTGTTCGGCTTAGGTGTCGCGGTAGGTTACACCGTACACAAATACCGCAAAGAAATTATCGAGTCGGCCAACCGGGCGGCGGAAAAAGGCAAGGACTTCGTGTTGCAACAGCGGGAAAACCTTGAGGACATTGTGGCGGAAAGCCAAGACCCCGAAAACCTATAAGCCCGATGTCCATCGCCAAACAAATTCTTCTCCGTTACCGCGCCGAGGGACATGTGCGCTTTGCCGTTCCGCCGGAACTGTGCGCGCCCCTAGCAGCGCAACGACTGGAAACGCAGCTAAAACAGGCCGAAGGTGTCTATCGTGTCGATCTGCACCGGCGACAAGGAAAACTCTCCATCCGCTATGTCGAGGGGGTAACCCAATTCAAAGCGGTCGCCCGCGCCTTATTCGATGCCTTGGACAGCATTGAGGCGCAACCAGCCTGTTGCGGCGGCGGCATTGCCATGCAGGAGGGGCAGCAAGACCCGCCGGGCTGGCTGCAAGCCAAATACCAGGAGGCTAGGGAAACCATCACCGCGCTGGGGATAGTCACGCGTAGCGCAGGCAAAGCCGCGCCCTTGTTGACCCCGGAGCAAGAAAAATTTGCCATCGAATTTTTCACCGACATCCTCGTGCTGTATTTGATTAAATTGCATTGGCACTTGATCATGAGCCACTGGATTAGGAACCCGTGGCAATACCGCTCCGAGTGGATGGCAACGATCTATATGATTTTCCTGCTCGTCCGCTCCAAAAAACCAAAAAAATAATGCCTCATGGACACCCGGCCGGCCACTCCTACGCTAAGGCATTGCACAGTCGCACACCAGACCCGGCGGCGTGTCCGCATCCTCGCCCCTAGCCTGCGCAAACAATCAGAACGGGCTTACCTATACGAGATTCTGCTGCGCAAACATCCGGCCATCCGCCATGTCAGGCTGACTGCCGAATTGGGTTCCGTAGTGGTATGGTTCGACCCGCATAGCCTCCCGAAGCCAAAGCTGCTCGCCCTGCTGGATGCGGTACTGGGTAACCTGGGCAATGCCTCGCCGTTCCAAAAAGCCGCCGCCGAACAGGATGGAGGCCACCCCGAACAGGACTTCAATCTCGCCGTCGAAGGCATGAGCTGTGCATCATGCGCCCTGCTGATCGAGATGGTCCTGCGGCGCGACCCCCGCGTGGTGGATGCAACGGTCAATTACGCCACAGAAACCGCAACGGTGCGGGCGCGGATGGATCGCGAGACCCTGCACGGCAAATTGGGCGGGATTGGCTACCGCGCCCATTCCCTGGACAGTTTGGCGCAACGGCGCTTGCAACTGGAGCGGGAAAACCTGCGCATAGAGCAAGCCCGCAAGCGGCTGTTGTGGGCCAGCTTGTTCAGCGCCCCCGCTATTGTGCTAGGCATGATCGCCGCCCATACCCCCAGGGTGGGACTGATCGAGTTACTCCTCACTGCCCCAGTGGTTTTGTGGAGCGGGCGGCCCTTCTTTGTCAAAGCCGCCAAGCTGGCGAGGCAAGGCACGGCGAATATGGATAGCCTGGTGGCCTTGGGCGTAGGTTCCGCCTTTGCCTATAGCGTGGTTTCGCTGTTGCGGGGAAAGCGGGAATTTTACTTCGAAGCCGCCGCCGCGATTGTCGCCTTTGTGTTACTGGGCCGTTATTTGGACGAACGGGCCAAGGGACAAGCCCACGAAGCAATCCGCAGACTGATCGCCCTGCAACCGCAGACCGCCAATGTATTGCGCGACGGCGCGGAACTCACCCTAGCCATAGATGACGTGGTGGTAGGCGACCTGCTGCTGGTGCGGCCCGGCGAACGCATCCCCACCGACGGCATAGTGGCCTATGGCCTGTCCACAGTGGACGAATCCATGATTACCGGTGAGTCTATGCCGGTGGTCAAGGAAATCGGGCAGAGCGTGACTGGCGGCTGCATCAACGGCAACGGCGCACTGCACCTACGCGCCACCGCCATAGGGGCAGACACCGTGCTGTCCGGCATCGTGCGGATGGTCGACCAGGCCCAAACCGGCAAATTGCCCATTCAAAAAATGGTCGATCAAGTCTCCGCCGTTTTCGTGCCGGCGGTCATGGGTGTTTCCGCCCTCACCTTTTTAGGCTGGCTGGCGGCGGGGGCTAGCGCCGGCTTTGCCTTCGGCGCATCCATCACCGTATTGCTCATCGCCTGCCCCTGCGCGTTGGGCTTGGCGACCCCGGCGGCGATCATGGTCGGCACCGGCCAGGCCGCCAAGCGGGGCATCTTCATCCGCAACGGCGAAAGCCTGGAAATGGCCTCGAAACTCACCGCGATGGTCTTCGACAAGACCGGCACCATCACCGAAGGCAAACCCCAAGTCACCGACTTGGTCAATCTGTCCCGCCTGCCGGATGACAAAATACTGGCTTTGGCGGGCGCGGCAGAGTCCCATTCCGAGCATTTCCTCGGCAAAGCCATCCTTGCCCATGCCCGCGAACTGGGCCTGCATTTGGACGAACCCGCAGCCTTCCAGAGCGAGCCTGGGCGGGGTGTACGCGCCCAAGTCGGCAAGCGCATCCTGTTCATCGGCAACCGCCACTGGCTGGAGGAACAAGGCATCAAGCTAGGCAAGGCGGAAGCCATTGCCGCCGAACTCGGAACGCAAGGCAAAACCCCGGTGTACATGGCGGCGGACGGCAAAATCGCGGCGCTTTTCGGCATCGCCGACAAGGCCCGGGAAAATGCCCGCGAGGCCATCGCCCAACTCCATGCGCTGGGCGTCAAAACGCTGATGGCAACCGGCGATGTGCAAGCAGCAGCCCATTACATCGCCAAACAAGTCGGGATCGGCCAAGTCATCGCCCAAGCCCGGCCTGAAGACAAACTGGCCATCATCCATGCTTTGCAGGCCCAAGGCGAAAAAGTCGGCATGATAGGCGACGGCATCAACGACGCGCCCGCGCTGGCCGCCGCCGATGTCAGCCTGGCGATAGGCGGCGGTGCCGACGTGGCGCTGCAAACCGCCGACCTCACCCTAGTCGGTGGCGATATCGCCAAAGCCGCCGAGGCCATGCAGTTAAGTGGCTTTACAATCCGCGTGATCCGCCAGAATCTGTTCTGGGCCTTCGGCTACAACATCGTCGCCATCCCCGTCGCCGCGCTAGGCAAACTCAACCCGATGATCGCCTCCGCCGCAATGGCGATGAGTTCGGTTTCGGTGGTGTTGAATTCCTTGCGCTTGCAGCAGAAATAAACTAGACAAGTTCGGTTTACAGCGTTTTCATCTTTCAAACATAACTAAATAAATGATATTCTGTTAACCCCCAAGTTAGCAAAATGACATGCGCAACAATACCCACTATCAAGTAACTCTTTGATGTTGAAAACGCTGTTGAGAGTCCAAGCGTGACCAACTTCCACACCCCCACAGCTTTCCTAGTTCTCGGCCTACTCTATTTCCTTATGCCGATTATTACATGGATTGTCTTGGCAAGCCGCAATACGAGAACAATTGCATTATGGTGCGGCAGCGGCATTTTGGCAGCGGTGGCCTTCGTATTGTTGAGTTTTCGCGGCCAACTTCCTACGTGGGCAAGCTTTCCGCTACCCAATTTCTTGCTGTTTGCTTACATCATGATGCGTATCCAGTCACTGCGCATTGACTTGGGCGCACCCTGGCGCTGTGCCTGGATGTCGGTTGTGGCCTTGTCATTCCTGCTAGGTTATGAAGGTATCCGCCTAGGATTGGAGAATCTTTTACTCATGGTGCAATTCAACCATACAGTCTACGGTGGCTTGTTGGCCTACTTGGCTGTTCTTGCTTGGCGCCTAGGGCAGCAAGAGCAAAGCTCCTCTGCCCGTTGGATCGCCGTGGTTTACTTGATTGCGGCTGGCACCATGATATGGGTTGTCATCGCGTTTACAAGGGGGTTGGCCGTTCCCGGTACGCTGAGTCCGATAACGGGTGGTCCCACCATCCTTGTCGGCGTACTAACCGCAATAGTCAGCAATATCGCTTATGTGGGGCTGGCTTTGGAGCGCTCCCGACGCCAAGCCGCCGAGTCCGAACAGGAATACCACTCCATCCTTGAAGCCTCCTTGGACGGCTTCTGGGTTTGCGATGCGGACGGGCGCTATGAGGATGTCAACCGGGCCTACTGTGAAATGACCGGTTACAGCCGGGACGAACTGCTTTGCATGGGCATTTCCGACGACGGGGAAAAAAACGGGTGCCCAGAGGAAATCATGGCACACTTCAAGCGTGTTATGGAAGCGGGGGCCGATTGTTTCGAGACGCGCTATCGTCGCAAGGATGGGCGGGTGTTGGAGATTGAGGTCAGCATGTCCCTTCCGACCTCTAAGGGAAAATTTGCGGCGTTCATGCGCGACATTACCAAGCGCAAGCAAGCAGCAGCCGAATTGGAAGCTGCCAGGACCGGCGCCGAAGCCGCCAACCGGGCCAAAAGTATATTCCTCGCCAATATGAGCCACGAAATCCGCACTCCGATGAATGCGATCATCGGTTTGACCCATTTACTGCAAGGCGATATAACCAACCCCTCAAAGACAGATAAATTGGGCAAAGTGAATGCCGCCGCCAAACATTTGCTAGGCATCATTGATGATCTCCTCGACCTGTCCAAAGTGGAGGCCGGCCGCCTCGCCCTGGAGGAGCTGCCAATTAACATTGCCGCCCTCACCGACCATGTTTACAGCATGATGGCCGAACGCGCCGCGACCAAACATCTACGCTTTACAAAAGAAATCGATCCGCGCATTAGTGCCTTGCCGTTGTTGGGCGACCCGATGCGCATAAAACAGATACTGTTCAATTACCTTAGCAATGCGGTAAAGTTTACCCAACAGGGCGGGATCACCCTGCGTGCACTGCTGGTGGCCGGGCAGGATGAAAGCGTCGAGTTGCGCTTCGAGGTGGAGGACACCGGCATCGGCATCAATGATGAGCAACAATCGCGGATATTCGAGGCATTCGAGCAGGCGCAAAGATCAACTACGCGCCAGTACGGCGGGACTGGCCTAGGTCTGTCCATTTCCAAACGGCTGGCACACCTGATGGGTGGAGATGCAGGTGTCGTTAGCGCACCCGGCCAAGGCAGCACATTTTGGTTTACTGCACGGCTGAAACACGGCAGCGCCCAAGAGCTGGATGCGACCGTAGCTGACAATACGCCTATCCGTGTGGGCACACGCCGTATCCTGCTGGTGGAAGACAACGAGATCAACCAGGAAGTGGCGATGGATCTGCTGGAAAGCGTAGGCTTTATCGTGGACATCGCCAACCACGGCGGCGAGGCGCTGGAAAAAATGCTGGGCGGAAATTACGACCTAATTCTAATGGATATGCAGATGCCGGTGATGGACGGTGTGGAGGCGACCCGTAAAATCAGAGCACTGGACAACGGGAAGACCATCCCCATCCTCGCCATGACCGCCAACGCGTTCGCCGAAGACCGGCAGCGCTGCATGGAGGCCGGCATGAACGGCCATCTGCCCAAGCCGGTCGAACCTACACTCCTTTACGAAACGCTGCGCCGTTGGCTACCGGAAAACGGCAAGGCCGGTGCCGGGTGACAATGGCAAGGACGGCCACAGCAACCGAAATTTCTGCCATTATGGGTCCGGTACCGACAGCGTTTTTAATATCAATTGATTACTTTATTTAGTTCGCAGGAGCCGGCCATGCCCGCGATTGATGGGCTGATTCTGCCAAAATAGGCTATTTATCGAGGGCATGGCCCGCTCCTACATGTTGTATATATTTATTATAAGTAACGTGTGCTATTGAAAACGCTGCAAAGCTCATTTCCTCAACAACAAAGTGCCGATACCCCGGTCAGTGAGCAATTCCAACAATACGGCATGGTCAATCCGGCCGTCAATGATATGCACACTGTTCACGCCGGCTTTCAACGCGTCGGTGGCGCAATGGGTTTTGGGGATCATGCCGCCTGAAATAGTGCCGTCCGCAATCAACTCATCCACCCTGCCTAAGGACAGGCCAGTCAACAGTTCGCCCTGCTTGTCCAGGATACCCCGCGTGTTGGTCAGCAGAATGAGTTTTTCCGCCTTCAGCACCTCGGCCATTTTTCCCGCCACCAAGTCGGCGTTGATATTGTAGGACTGCCCGTCCGCGCCCACGCCTATGGGTGCTATGACCGGGATGAAGTTGCCATGGTGCAGCATTTCCACGACGGCAGGGTCTATGCTCTCGACTATGCCGACATGGCCAAGATCGATGATTTCCGGTTCGTCCGTCTCCGGCGAACGCTGCGTGACGACGATTTGCTTGGCCCTGATCAAATCCCCGTCCTTGCCGGTCAAGCCCACCGCCGCGCCGCCGTTGCGGTTAATCAGGTTGACGATTTCCTTGTTCACCAAGCCGCCTAGCACCATTTCCACCACATCCATGGTTTCGCTGTCGGTGACCCTCATGCCTTGGACGAATTCGCTAGTCTTGCCCAAGCGTTTTAATAGGTCGCCAATTTGCGGCCCGCCGCCGTGGACCACCACAGGATTGATGCCGACTAGCTTGAGCAGCACGATGTCGCGGGCGAAGCTGTTTTTCAGATAGTCTTCGGTCATCGCATGGCCGCCGTATTTGATGACGATGGTTTTGCCCGTGAAGCGTTGGATGTAGGGCAAGGCCTCGATGAGGACGTGGGCGATGAGGCTGGCTGAGGAATTATCCGAGGATGGCTGGGTGTTCAAGTTCGACTCCGGCAGTAGCGCCAATGCGGTTAAATTAAGTGCTTAGTTTAACAATCTGGAATGGGAAACGGAAACCCAAAACCGAAGCAAGTAGTCTGGACGGAGCCTCCGGCTGAATCCCAAGTTACTGAGGGGGATGTCCACAGAACAGCAGAGGGCTGCGCTTCAGGCTTAACGCGGGTTGTTCGACTGTCAGCCAAGAAAGCAAGGCCAACAGATAGGAAATCATCAACACCACCACAAAAGCACGGATACTGCGGGTAAACCCCAGCTCAAAGGCAAGGTTCAGCACGATGCCGTGATAAATATAAGCGCCATAAGAAATGTCGTTACCCTTTAGCAATCGGCTGGCAAGATTCCGTGCGGTGAATGCGAGCGATACCACCGTGATGGACAGCAGCACCATCAGCAGCAGGTTGGAGGTATAGATGTTTTGGGGTTTCTGGTCATACTGGCTAACAATGTATGCGACAGACAAATAGCCTATCAACCAATACACGCCTTTTCCATACAACAGCCTGAACAGTGATTCCTGGTTGCGCTGGAGAATGATCCCCAGCATGAAGATAAACAAATAAGGCAGCAGGCTCAAGCGGATCAGCACGGCGAGCTTGACGCTGACGGTGCTGACCTCATCGCGGTAATGGATGAAGCCCCAAGAAAAGGCGAATAGCAGCAGGGTTGCCCCCACTAAACGG
Organism: uncultured Methylococcaceae bacterium; assembly: GCA_903934875.1. Classification (GTDB taxonomy): domain Bacteria; phylum Pseudomonadota; class Gammaproteobacteria; order Methylococcales; family Methylococcaceae; genus Methylumidiphilus. The sequence goes on along the minus strand of CAIZPP010000053.1, from coordinate 8,196 downwards.
ATATTCTGCTTGGTAACGGACAGTCCGCGCCAAAGTAACGGACCCAACAGGGGAAGTGCCAGGTAAAATTGCAATTCTACGGGTATCGTCCACAAACTGCCATTTAACTGCCCGATGCCAAAATTGGCTTTGAAAACCGCCGGGTTGTAAAACTGGGCAATGGAAAACTGGGCAATGAGCCACTTTGCCACGATCATAATGCCATTTGCGCCGCTGGCCTGGATTGCATCCCAAATCCGGTTGCCAAACACGGCCAGCAGCAACAGGGTCAGCAGGGTGGATGCCCACAGGGCGGGATAAATCCGCAAAACCCGGTTGATGGCATAGTTTCGTAAGCTTGGATTGCGGTCCAACGAGGCTGATATCAGAAACCCGCTGATGACAAAAAAAATCGGAACGCCGGGGAAATAGTCGAGAAATTGCCGAACACTCAGCAACCATCCGCTGAACTGAATATCAAGCTCGTCGCCCACATGGATGAACGCCACTTGGCTGGCGGCAAAAAGACGCAACAAGTCAAAGTTGTTGTGGTGGGGGTCGAAGCCACGGGGAGGTGGGGTTACCCTGTACAGCGTTTTCAACATCGGATAGTTACTTACAGTGTTTTCAACATCAAAGAGTTACTGGATAGCTTGCATCAAAACCAATCATTTAAACGCATATAATATATGTACTTATTGGCTTAGCCCAGCGCAGTGAGGCGCAAACCGTAGTTCTGGCAACGTCTTTTTGTTGCCCGATAAAACGGCCTATGTGCCACTTTTTTCACCGCTAGAAGTCACGGCATGCATTCAATTCCTGGTGCCGTAGCCGTAGAAACAAAAAAACCGCCCCGAAGGGCGGTTTAGCAATAGCCTGGGCCAATGTTTCAGGCTTTTAGGCCTTAGCCGCTTTGCGGCGCGAAAATCCAAACACACCCGCCAAAGCCGGTGCTACGAAAAACACTGCGGCTGGCAGGGGGGTGGCGGCGGCGTTAAGGTTGGCAACCGACAGGTTTTGGTAATTGCCACCCGTAGAAAACCAAGCCCCCACTGGACCATTGCAGCAGACTTCGGCGTAATAAAGTGTCATGGTATGTTCACCAACAGACAAATTCGCACCCGTCGAGATAATCATTTGAGAGGTGTTAGTAGAGTTACCACCCCACCACATGTCATTGGTATTGCTGCCTACTTTATTGCCATCAATATACAATTCACCACCTAAACCGGCATCCGGTGCCAGCTTGAATGACCAACTATCGGTTGTGGAGCTATTGTAGAAGCTTACCTGCCACAAACCAAAACCGCCCGATCCAGTGTTTAAAAGTGCCCCATTAATATCACTGAACGACCGCGAGCTTATTGCTGAGGTTTGGGCATTCCACGATGCCTGATAATTGGTATTGTCTACACTATTAGTAATGACGCGATCCGAAAAGTCTATGCTGGCGGCATTGGCATTTACAATGCCAGCCAAGGAAAGAATTGCTAGCAAAGAGAAAGATATTTTCATGTTCGTAACCTCAAAAAAGATGAATGATAAAGTTTGTCAGGATTTTGTTGGTCCTGCCATATGCTCATCAGTTATATAACTATAGCTGCTTCTTCTTTTAAGGCACAATACATGCCATGTGCATTATTTGCTTGAACGAAGGGTGGATAAGTGCGGATTATATGGAGTAGCGGATGCTTTGCCGCAAGCAAACTGGCGCTTCTGACTGCTTGATTTTCTTTGCATTTTGCAATGGTTTTTGTTTTGCCTCTCATTTTGCGAAAATCCGCTTCGGATAAACTTTACCGTATCTCCCAAGCCCCATTCGGCAATTCCGCAAACATTTCCGGCGCATACAAAGCCTCCACGCGGGTGGAGGGCAGTTCAAATTTGCCCGGATTGTCCAAGCGCACGGTGTACTCAAGCGACCATGAGCCCTTAGGCACATACTCGTAGTAGGCACGGAAAGCCTCGAAACGGCGCTCCTCGAAGGCGGGCTGGACCCAACCGCTGCGGCTTTCACCCAAGGTCTGCAATTGCGAATCCCCGCCCAACCCCGAGCCTAAGATGGTCGCGCCCGCAGGAACTGGGTCGTCCACCACAACCCAAGTCATATCGGCTTGGGCATCCATTGCCAGTTTGATCCGCGCCACGTCGCCCTTGCTCCAAACACCGGGTTGTTGTTGCACGACTGGCTCGACGCTGCGCTTGATGCGATAACCCGTAAACAGCGCTTGTGTTAGCGGCAGGGCGGCACGGCTTTGGATGATGGCCCAAGGCTTGCCTTGGCCTGCGTGTTTCACCGCCAGGTTTTCCGGCCCGTCACCCCAAGGGAAGTTCAGCGCACTTTGCTTGCTGGTTTCTGTCCACTGCAACCCTTTCTTTAGCCCGCCGAGTTCGGCCTCTGTGTAGCCGGCCACTGGCACCGGTTCGAAAGCTGCGCTGAATTTCTCCATGGCCAGCGTTCCCCAGGCGTTGGCGGTCGTGGTGTCCCAGTGCCCGCGCTGTTGCCTGCCCATGGCCCCGGTTACCAGCCTAGGAATATCTTCCCTCCACTGCGGTTGGTCTAACAGACTCAACAGGGTACGTACGGCATTTTCGTCTATGGAAACCATCAGCCACCAAAGCTGGTCGTTGTCTGCGCTGGAAAAGCCCATGGCCGTTCCTTGCAGATTCAAACGCGAGCGGATGATCTGCCCGGCCTGTTCCAAGCGGCTGTCCCGCTGCGGAATGGCCGGCACTCGCTTAAGGATATTGAGCCAGTCCAACACCGCCGAGGTCGGCCAAAGATTCGGCTCGACGCTGATCGAATCCAGCATCTGCGGCGTGGCAAGCGCGTAACGGGAGAGCGCCTCCAGCGCAGCCAGCTTGCGGATGGCAAGATCGGCCGTGGGCAGGGAGTAGCCACGTTTTATTTTTCCGGCGACGAAATCCTTCAACCCCTCCTGCAAACGCTTCAATGACTCTTCCGGTATGGCCCAGCCTGCCTCATGGGCGATGGACAGCACATAAGAAGTCAGTACATCGCTGCCGCGCAGCCAATCGGTGGCAAAGTATTTCAGCAAGCCGTCGTCGTCAATGAAGGCCGGCAAAGCCTTCATATTGGACTCCCACATCGAGTAGTTGCGCAAAGCAACCGCCTTGGAAGTGCGCTGTTCCATGCAGGAATAGGGATAACGGCTCATATAGTCGAAGACGCCGCCAAGTCCGTCGCCTAGTTTGGCGCGTAGGGAAACCCGCAAACCGCCGCGCCCGGGAATTGCACCTGCCGGACGCTCCACACTCATATTCAATGGTTTGCCAATCTGGACCAGATTGGCTTGGTAAACGCGCACAGGCCAAACCGGGATAACATCTTGGGTCAGTTTGATCTGGTCCCGGGCGGACCCGTCGGAGGCTTCGGCGCTGACATCCCAAGACAGCTTGGGGATATCCACGGGCACTTCGACATCCCAAGCCAATTCCCGTGCCGCACCGGGTTCCAATTCCACGGTGATGGGCGGGAGTTCCTGCCATGAAACCCCACAGGAAAATCCCCCCTGCCCCCCTTTTTCAAAGGGGGGTTGGGGGGGGGTTCCCGAGTGGCAGGGCGGATTATCTGCAGTGTTGGAAGGGAGTGCCGAGGTAGAGGGCTGCTTGACCGTAGCCAAGTCCGCCGACCACTTGGCTTTGGCTGTCAGGGCCAATTTGCGGTTGGACGCGTTGCGCAACGTGAACACGGCCTTGAAGGCATCGCCCTCGCGCACCAATGGCGGAAGCCCTGAATGCAACATGACATCCTGGGTGGAGCGAATAGTCGCATCGCCGGTTCCGAAAAAACCCATGCCTGCATTCGCCACGGCGGTCAAACGGAACGCGCTCAAGGAATCGTTCAGCGGCACTTCAATGCTGGCCTCGCCGAGTGCGTTGACGGGAACGCGGCCCCGCCAAACCAGTAAGGTGTCGAACAACTCCCGTGCCGTTTGGCGTCCCCCGCCGCCGCCATGCGGGACGGCCTTGCGCCCGTAGTGGCGCTTGCCCACCACCTGCATTTGCGCCGTGGCGGTGTAAACCTCAATGCCACGCTTGCCCATCATCGCATCCAGCAACTTCCATGAAGTATTGGGCTTGAGTTCCAGCAGACCTTCGTCCACGGCGGCCAAGGCGATTTCCGCATCTAGCGGCAGCGGCCCGCCATCGGAGCGCTCAACTTTCACCTTGACGACGGATTTGTCGCGCACCTTGTAAACCTCACGATCCGGCTGCACCTTGACGTTCAAGCGGTTGGGCGTCCAGCCCACATCCAGTTGCGCGATGCCTAGCTTAAAGGCAGGCTTGTTCAAATCCACCAAGGCGGTGACGGACTTGTCCTCCAACTTAAATCCCAGTTTGCCTGCCAATTCCCTGAACCAGGCAAAATAGTCCCTAGCCCTGCCCCGCACGGCAAGCACGGAGACGTAGACATTGGGGGCGTAATTGGCTTTGATGGGCACTTCGACCACGGACTCTTTGCCGGAAACCGGCAAAACATAGGAATCCAGCACTCCTTCCCGTTCCACCGTCACCAAGGCGGTGGCTGCGCGGAAGGGCATACGCACCTGCACACGGGCGGTTTGGCCTGATTCCCAGGCTTTCTTTTCCGGCAGCACATCCATACGGTCGCTGGGGCCGTTTTCAAACCACCAGTCTTCGCCGCCTGCCACCCAAACATCCTGGGTGGCCAGTGCGGTATTGCCGTCGCCATCTTGGGTGCTGGCACGCAGGACAATGTCGCCGGAAACTTCCGGTTTTATCTCGCAGGCGACAATACCCGCTTTATCGGTGCTATCCTCGCAACGTTTGTCTAATTTTTTATATTCGCTTGTGCTTGCGTAATCGTAAAAGCCCCCGCTGAGGCGTTTGCGATAGGAATAGGTGGACTTCTTGAATAGCTCCACCTTCAAACTCTGGCCCTTTATCGGTTTGCCGGCAGGGTCCAAGGCAAGCACTTGAAACCGCAGTTGATTTTTGTTGGCGATCCAAGCCTCCTGCTTGATACCCAATACCACACTGGACGGCAACAAAGGAATGGTACGCGAAACCGAGAGCAGTTGACCGTTGGCATCCTGGTATTCCAGCTCGGCCAGCAATTCCTTAGGGGCGCCCGCTGGCGGCAGATTGGCTATGGTGGCCCGCGCCACCCCGGATTTATCCAGCGTCAGCGGCAAGACTTGGGCCGGGGAGCTTTCCCCGTTTTCCTCCTTGTCAACTGCCTCACCCTCATCGACGCTGCCCTCTTTCACCTCATTGCCAGCAAATTGGAAACCCTCGTATTGCGGGAAATCCAACGGGCGGGGACGGACTTGGCTGCGCAATTTGACCGGCAATAGAGAAGCGCCGCCACCGGAGAGATAGTTGACGAACACATCAACTTTCGCCTCTTTTGCATTGACCAAATAATCGGCGGCGGGCTGGATTGCCGCTTTCATGCTTGGGATGCGGAACTGCTCGACACGGAAGGAACCCGCGCTGCTCCCGGCTAGTTCCACATCATAAGTCCCCAGCTTGGCCTCTTTGGGGATGGCCCAGCTTGCCTCGGCAATGCCTTGCGCGTCAAAACTGACCGGCAGGGTGTAGGTCTCATCACTACCGGCATGGGATATGGCGATTGATTTAGGGATATCCTCGCCGTAGGCGGCAAGGCCATACGAGGTGCGCCTGCGCAGGAATAGTTTCATTGACACGGTTTCGCCGGCACGGAACAGGCTGCGGTCAAAGACCGCGTGGGCCAGCTTAGTCTCGCTCTCGTTGCCAACCGTCAGTTGGAAATCATCCGGCGTGATGCCCTTGTTCCAGCCGGACACGACAAAACTCATGTCCTCACCCGAGCGGGCAGTGATGAACAGCGGATTCGTGGATGAGCCATTGTAGCAGCCATTGCCGGAATCAATTTCGGGCATTACCCCGGCACCGCTGATTTTAGCTGTTCCGTCTGGACCCGTGCGGCCACGCCAGAATTCCTCCCCGGTGCAGAAATCAGTGATACGCAGATCGGCATCGGCAACCGGCTTAGCCTGGTCCAATGTAGTCACCCAGACCAACGAGGACTCCCGTCCCCATTTGAAATGCACGGACATATTGGTGACGAGTGCGGATGTGGCGACGTAGCGGGGCCGTTCCTCGCCCAGCAAGGCGGCACCGAGGCGCGGACTGGCTAATTCGACGACATAAAATCCAGGTGCTGAAAGAGGAATGCCTACGACCTCGAAAGCCTTTGCACCATTCGGTTTGGGCAGGGTTAAGGCTTGGCTTTTGTCATTCGGCCCAAACACCGATTCGGTTCCGGTCAGGTTGCGAAAACGGGCTTCGTCCTCCTCGTTTTCCTTGGGTAGTTCTTCATAGTGCGTGTTACCGGCATGGTTTACTTTGCGCAGCCAGGCAGCGATGGCCTGGTCGTTTTGCTCCAGCCTTTGCAACTTGCCGGGAATGCCTTCCAGCCCAGGCGTGGAGCGCTGCGCTGCCACGGCAGGCTCCAGATTGCGCAAGGTGACCGGCAACACACCGCCCTCCTTCCATTCGATGATGCCGAACTCGCCATTAAACTTGGCTAAAGGGGGATAGTCGTCGGTTTCCACGAACAGCGGAAATTGGCTGGCGTTTTCCAAGACTCTTCCTGCGTCATCGGCCATATTTGCGGGGAGGACAATCCTGAAGCGACTGTTTTCCGGGAACGGGCCGTTGAATTTGATGCTTTGCACGAAGGCTTGTTTGGCGGGGTCGAGTGGCTCGGCAGGGTAAGACTTGCCTTGGCTATCGAGTAATTGCACCCGTTTGGCCAAATCCGCCGCAAGGGGAGCGCTGAAACCCAGCGTCATCGGCAGGAAAGGAATGCAATGCGACTTGGCATTGACCTTGTCGCATTGAAAACGGGCGGTGAATGCGGAACGGACGGTGAAATTAAAGACTTGGTCTTGCCCGGTCGCGATGCCAGAGGCAGAGGCAATCCCCGCCCCCCACACTAAGCGCACTTTGGACCCGGGCGGGAAATTGCGGCGGCATTGCAAAACCAACAATCTATCGTCGGGAGTGCCTGCAAAAAAATAGCCGTAGCGCTCCCGCAGCGGCCCCGACAATAGCTTGCTTCTTTCCTCGCCTTGCAATAAATTAACTTCGATGCGCTCTTGCAAGCCATCCACTTCGCAACGAGCATGCGCCGCGATGGATTCTGCGCTAGCCGGGGCATCCTGCTTTAGTATGAACAAAGGGTTCTCGTCAATATCGTCGGCTGAGTCTTCGGGCAGGGTGTCGGTGATGGCAGGCCCTCCAGTGTCGAAGGAAAACACATCGGGGCCAACTACAGCCAAGCCTGACAGGGTCTTCAGACCTGGCTTCAGCTTGAATGAACAACGCACCCCTGCCGGCACGTTTTGTTCGAAATCGAAAACCCAGTTGCGCCCATCCACCCATCGCCCCGCGCCTTTGACCGGACATTCGGTTGCAAACGGCGACTCCAAGCGAATATCGCCAAAACGCGCCATGGCTAGCGCAAAACGCGCTGCCACCTGACGGACGTTTTTCACCGACCCTTGCGGGGAAAAGAACTCCACGCTAGATTCTGGGGTTTCGACCGGCGCAGCAGTAGCATGAATCGCCAAGGCGAAAAAAAACAAAAACAGTACTATAGTGCGCATGGCCACCCCATCTCTTTGCTGTTACCTAGACAAAATGCGCCCTTCGTATCTATAGTGATAGGCGCTTCCCCCAATCCCTCTCATCTTCAAGAATTTAAGGCCAATGTGGCAAATGCCATCACGCTCTAACTTTTTCCAAATTATGGATGCCACCCCTTCCATTTTCATCAGCGGAAGGCAGACATAGACCATATCGCCGACCTCTAAGCCATTGGCCTCGGTACAACAGGCATGAAGCCCCTTGAGCGAGACATTTTTGGTAAAAAAGCTAATTGCGCTACCGCCAATCAACAGGCTTCCCTGCATTTTCATGCTTTTACGGTAGCTTAGCCTCGATTTCTTCATCATAAGTGGTAATCTCATTGGGGAAGATAAGCGAATTGATTGTAGCCCTATACAGCGTTTTTAACAGCAAAAAGTTACTTGTTAAATTACTGATGTTACGCAACCGTGTAGGCTGTAGCCCGGATGTTGTGGAGTGCGGCGACTCGTCGCCGCCTTTTGCGTCCAGCGGCGACGAGTCGCCGCACTCCACAAGTTGCCATCCTCTAGCGATGACTGCGTAACATCAGTT
>CAIZPP010000052.1 GCA_903934875.1 uncultured Methylococcaceae bacterium | reverse complement strand
CCGTCATTCCGGTCATGGATGCCGGAATCCAGCGTCCAAGGATGGCAAACTCGAAGCCGCGATGAGTGTCCCCGTATCAAAAAACAGGAAACTACAGGTTGGCAAGTGATCTGAATCAAGCGCTTGTGCAAACGACCGGATACCGTCCATGGCCTGGATTTCGGCATCCCTGCCGAAATGACGGCTTTTCTCGTCTTGACTGGACTTATGTATAACGATGAGAGCCGGAGCTTGGGAACAAGCCAGACATCTTCCTAATTAGCTTGTTTTAGTCCGTGTCGGTCGTCATAAACCCCCACTCTATCGCTAAGCCCGGCAATCCGCCCACTTCGGTGCTGCCTTCGGTTTCGTCAATCAAAGCAGGGCCAAATGCCTTGCCTTCCAAGCGATATCGGGTCAGGACATGGTCGGTGGGGTGGACCAGCCAATATTCGCGGACACCGTGGCGTTCGTAGAGCGATTTTTTACGCACATGGTCCTTGCAGGCGGTGGAGGGCGACAGCACTTCGATAACCCAATCGGGTGCGCCCCGGCAACCTTTTTCGTCCAGCTTTGATTCATCACACACCACCACAATATCCGGTTGCACGACGGTTTCTATTTGGTCATCGGCTTCGTTTCTTTCGGGCAGGCGCACATCGAAGGGAGCGACAAAGACTTGGCAGGGTTTGCCCTCTAAAAAATTGGCAATCTGGCGGACTAATTCAACCACTACCGCCTGATGAGTGCGGGTCGGCGCGGGGCTCATCGCATACGCCTCGCCGTCTATCAGTTCCCAGCGCTCACCCTCCGGCCATTGCTGGTAATCTGCGTAGGTGTAACTTTGTCGGGTTTGTTTGGCGGGTTTCATGGTTTTTCCATCATTGGGTTAGGCTTGCCATCAGAATAACGCTTGGTTTTGAAGCTGGCAAGGATGCTGTATTTCTCAGGAATCACCTTATCAACCATTACTTGCGTTTTTTTTCGTTGCGCCGTTGCGTGAGACCTTTATTCTTCCCATTTCGGTTCTAAGGGTTTGACATGCCCAGGCTTGACCGGGTGGAGTTTCACAAACATGTCAAACGCAAACCAAAGAAACAGCCAGCCCGGCACCGTTTCGATCATGAGTCCGCGCCGGGTGACGGACCATAGGCCGGCAGCGACGAAGGACAAGGGTAGGACCAGCTTCAGGTCTATGGGCAGGCCAGTCACCGACTGGATGCGCCGGTTCAAATCCTCGACGGCAACGAGAAAGCCCGTGGATGAGGCAGCGGCTTCCCCGCCTTCCACGCCCGGCAAATGGCCGACCGATTCCACCAGCACATCGACATCCTCCAGCAACCCCATGATCTTTATCGGGTTGTAGCGGTCTTGGTCGAAGTGCATGGTCAGGCTACCGTTGGCCGGGTTAACCTTGACAGCATGCACGCCCTCGCGGGATTGCAAATCAGCTTTGATAGTTTGCAGGGTCGATGTATCGCGGTGTTGCGGTTTCATCCTGATGCGCAACCGACCCGGCGTCAGGCTGGCGACATGGGCGCGATGACATGGTTTTGGCGTGGTCTGGTTCATGGTGTCAGCCCTCAGCGGAATGATTTTATGATTACAGCGTTTTTAATATCAGATAGTTATTGGATAAAACTTACGCATTTGCGGAGTCTTTCATTAAACCAGATACTTGTGCCATTGCCTATCATTATTTTTTAGTAATTTTTAGAACATAAAAACGCTGTACATGAATGCAAACCCGGACTTCTAGGAATATAGTGGCACATAGGCCATCCAGATTAGGAAGATGTTTCAGCAAAACCCAGAATGCCGTCGTTCCGGCATGGATCGCCGGAACCTTGGCTCCATGGACGGCGGGGCTTTGGGCATCCCTGCTATTTGGATTCAGGCGGTCCATGCCGAAATCGGAATAGCTGAAGAACCTTCCTAATCAGGTACATTTATGGAAATGGTATAAGACGCATGGAAATATCTTTATGTACAGCGTTTTCATCTTCAAAATATATATAAAAATGATATTCAGTTAACCCTTCAGGTTAGTCGAATAGCCTGCGCTACCATAACCACTATCAAGTAACTCTTTGATGTTGAAAACGCTGTAACTGAATATCTTGCCCTTTCATTACAGCTATCAAGTAACTCTTTGATGTTGAAAATGCTGTATCCCTAAATGCTCAACCGTGTCTCCAGTCCCGTCTGGCGGATTTCCTCCGCGAAAGCTTCCATCCATGCCGCAGGCAGGGCGGAAAGGCGCTCGGCTTCGGCCTGCATCGAGGGACGGGCGAGGCCGTAAAGCAATACGCCACACAAGGGAATGCCTTGGGTTTGGATGGACCGCAGAAAATCCAGATAGGCCAAACGCTCCTTAGCGGAAGGCGGCAGGCCGTCAACAGCCAATTGGCAGGTTTGCAGCCAAGTCGGGCATAGCCTTGCCGCCGTTTCCAGATTGCGCAGCACACTGGCCGGGGTGTGATGGATGCCATTGATGCGCTGGATGCCTGCTTCCGTGGCGGTGTCCAGCTTGAACCAGACTTCCCCGCCTAATTCTCCCCAGTGCGCCAGCCCGTTTTGCACGGAATCCCTACGGATGAGGCTGCCATTGGTGATGAGTACCAATTTGATTTTCCCAAGCAAATCAGCGTCTCCGGCAGCCGCCCCGAGCACAGCGATGACACGGTTAAATTCAGGCGCACTGGTCGGTTCGCCATTGCCGGAAATGGCAATGTCGCGAATGGTTTGCTGTGCCGGCGGTATGTCAAAGCGCTGGAAGAAATCGCCATGCAACACGTCATCCAGAAAACCACGCAATTCCGTTTCCAGCAGTTCCAGATTGGTCACGGGGGCACTGCCGCGCTGCAGCTCCGGCACCTGGCAATAGATGCAGCGCCAGTTGCAGGCATTGTTGGGGTTGAGGTTGATGCCTATGGACAGCCCCCCGCTGCGGCGTGAAATCACCGGATAAACGTAGGTCAAGCCAACGCTGTCACGGCTGTGGTTGGTAGTGGTGAGCATGGTTTGGCATACATTCATACAGCGTTTTTAATATCGAAGAGTTACTTGTTGGGTTATATCATTTTGCAAGTAGTTCATACACAGGATGGTTAGATTGAGTGTCCTTTATTATTATACGAGTTTAGGCGATTTCCGATAAATAAACTCCCTAAAGTAGAAGCGGCATCTTGGCGCTTTAAGCGGCTGGAAGCCGCTTCCACTTGGTATAAACATTTTTGGAAATCGCCCTAAATGATTGGCTAGCATACATTTCTGGAAACGGTATGTGAAGCATGGAGAAATCTTTATGTACAGCATTTTCATCTTTAAAGTATACCTAATAAAGGATATTCAGCTAAGGTTTCAAGTTAACGGAATATCTTGCCCTTTCATTCCAGCTATCAAGTAACTCTTTGATGTTGAAAATGCTGTAAAAACGCTGTAAATCACTAAAAACCCAAGCTTTCCGCGTAGCGATGCACTCCCTCAATCAACATAATACCAGCCAGGATGAGTGCCATTTGCTGGACCACTGCCCGTCCGTGGGTTTTTTTATGCAGGGTGGGGATGAGGTCGGCAACGGCGATATAGATGAAACTGGAGGCGGCCAGCGCAAGGAAATAGGGCAGCGAGTCATGCGCCCGATCCAAGCCAAAATAGGCAAGCACCCCGCCTGCCACCGTGCCCAGGCTGGACAGTAGATTGTAAAACAAGGCTCTTGCCTTCGAATATCCGCTTTGCAGTAAGATGGCAAAATCCCCCACTTCTTGTGGAATTTCATGGGCGGCGACGGCCAGGCTGGTCACGATGCCCAAATGCAGGTCGGTCAGGAAGGCTGCCGCGATCAATACCCCATCGACGAAATTGTGGATGCCGTCACCCATGACAATCAGGGTTCCTGCCGGTTGGTGGTAATGTTCTTCGCCATCGTTGTGGGCTTCGCAGTCGTGGGTATGGCAGTGCCGCCACAACAGCAGCTTTTCCAGCAGAAAAAACACCAATATGCCAATCAGTACGGTGGCAAAGAGGCTTTGTATAGCCCCCCCCGCCGTGTTTTCGACCGCATGGGGCAACAGGTCCAAAAACGCCACACTAAGCAGCGCACCCACGGCGAAGCTGACACCGTGGGGCAGGATGTTGGCATAGTGGCGGTCGGGAACCAGCAAGAACAAAGACGCGGCAACGACGCTTAAAATGCCGCCAATCAAGGTAAACAGGATGATCCAGATAATTAAATGCATGTCTGGGTATAAATAATTGAAGTTACGCACAAGTCGGCTAAGGGTTTCCGACCTAGGGCGGTGATGGCTTACTAGCCACCTAGAACGAAATTCGTGTGAAGCACTTATGGCTTTGGCTGGGACAGCGTTTTTACAGGTTGCTGAGGTATTAACTGTTGAGCCAATAAATCCCATGTTTTATTGATGAGAAACCCTCCTATGGTAACAATAATTGCTAACACAACGCCAGCGGCGTAAAGCTTTTGCTTAATGGTTGAAAGATTTTCATCAAGCTTGTCAAGTTTTGCTTCTTGTTTCAGAATTACAGTGCGTAGCGAATTGACGGCCTCAGTGAGTTGCCCGTTGGATTTTTGTAACTCCATAACAGCTTGTAGGGTAAAGCTGTGATCTGCTTGATAGTGTGGCGGTGCGACATTTGCGAAACTTGGTGGTGGTTGGTCCAGTGCATCATTCGGTTTGTTACTTCCCCGGCTACTGTTAGCCATTGGTATTTGCCTCTAGCTTAGCCTTGATCCAATCCCATACCAAAACCGGAGCGCGTCCGTGATACGAGGATACGGCGAAGATAATGGCATTCCCATTCGAAGGCGCGGAGGGCGACTTTTCATCATAGATGCCAAGTTTTGCTGTGACATTTACAATTGTTTCAAATGAAGAGACCAGCCATTGAGTTTCAGTAATGGAAAGATGATCGTTTGGAAATTCCGTCTTGATCGCTTCCACGAGTTTTGGCTGTTGAATTGGCATAAGGATGGCAAAAATAGTCATAACTGTTTTGGTCACATGTTACGTTAATACCGATGGTTCATAGTAAAACACTATGCTAGAGCAGGCAATGCTAGTCCAATTTTTAGTTTTTGCAAATAATTGCTGGATTTGAATGTTCGCTATCAGCCTATTCGCGCCAGATCAGGGTGGCCATGCGTCCGGTCTGGGCATCACGCCGGTAGGAAAAGAAACGCTCTGGATCGGAAAAGGTGCATTCATCGCCTCCATAGACTTCGGTGACACCGGCCCGTGTCAAAGCCATGCGGGCCAAATTGTAAAGATCGGCTAACCAGTGGTGTTCGTCGATTTGCAAGAAAGCCTCATGGCAATCCCCCAGGCGTTCCAAGAAGGTTTGGCGGACTGCCGCTCCGACTTCGAAGGCGTTCGGCCCTATGGCCGGGCCTAACCACGCCATCAATTCGTTGCTGTCTAGTGCCTGCACGGTTGATTCCAGCACACCCGCCGCCAACCCGCGCCAGCCGGCGTGGGAAGCCGCCACACGGTTGCCCTTGCGATTGCAGAACAACACGGGCAAACAGTCGGCGGTCATCACCGTGCAAACCACGCCAGCCTCAGCAGTGAATGATGCGTCAGCCTCGGGCGGGGGGCCTTGCTTCGCTTTTTTGGCCCTTATGGTCTTATTGCCATGAACTTGGGTTAGCCAGAATGGTTCGGCAGGCAGTTGCAAGCTGTCGCGCAAGCGGTTCCGGTTAGCACTCACATGGCCTGGGTCGTCGCCCACATGCGCGGCAAGATTGAAACTGGCATAATCACCCTGGCTCACGCCACCCATGCGCAGTGTGCTGCAAGCGCGTATGCCCGGCGGCGCGGGCCAGTGGGGCTCTATCCACAAATGGCTCATGCGGCTTGCCTCAAGGTTTCCAGAAGAATTTGCATATCCGCAGGGATATCCACACTCCATTCGCACCATTCTCCGGTGGTCGGGTGTTCTAGCCCAAGTTTTTCCGCGTGCAGCGCCTGGCGACGGAATCCGCGTAAAACCGTTCCCAACTCCTGGTTGCCTCCGGGTAGCAGGCGCAGCCTGCCCCCATAGACTGGGTCTCCGAGCAAAGGGTGTCGGATGTGGGCCAAATGCACGCGAATCTGGTGGGTCCTACCGGTTTCAAGCTTGACCCGCAGCAAGGTATGCCCCGGCAGGCGTTCTGCAATCCGGTAATGCGTCACCGATGGCTTGCCATCCTGCCTAACGGCGAAGCGTTTGCGATCCGTGGGATGGCGTCCGATGGGTTCGTCCACGGTGCCGCCTGCGGTGAGATAGCCTTGGGCCAGGGCCAGATATTCGCGGTCTATGCTGTGTACTTGCAATTGGTCGACGAGGGACTTGTGCGCCCGTAGCGTTTTTGCGACCATGAGCAGGCCGCTGGTATCCTTGTCTATGCGATGAACGATGCCGGAACGTGCAATTCCCGCCAAACACGGGGCGTGATGGAGCAGGGCGTTCTGCAAAGTGCCTTGCTGGTGCCCCGCCGCAGGATGCACCACCAAGCCTGCTGGCTTGTTGACGATTAGTAATTCCCCGTCTTCGTAAAGGATTTCCAGCGGGATATTTTCTGGCTCGCAAGATGTCTCGATTTGGATTTCAGCGCACAGTTCCACCTGTTCGCCCCCCAATACTTTCCATTTTTGGTTTTGGACCACTCCATCCAGCAAAACATGGCCGTCTTTGATCCAGCTTTGCAGTTTACTCCTGGAAAAGTCGGGAAACAGTTCGGTCAGGGCTTGGTCTAGGCGCAAGCCTGCGAGCTCTAAGGGGATGTCAGCGGTGAGCTGTTCGGTGTCGGACACGGTATGATTCGGCTATAAAAATTGGTTGGCAACGGGGCGGAAGAAGCTTATTGATGAGGCTTGGTCTATTGGTGAGAGTGAATTCAAGGTATACTCAAAGAAATATCAGTTTAACGCATGAACGATTATGCGACTTTCCAGCACCATGATAAACTCTATACAGTCTTCACGCCCAAATTTATTCCCCGTATTGGCGCTCTGCATGGCCTTGTTGTTATCTTCTTGCTCCTTGCTGCCTTCTTGGTTCGACTCCATGAAAAGCTCGCACGATGATGACGAATACAACAATTGGTCTGCCCGGCAATTTTATCAAGGAGCGAAAAAAGAATTGCTGGACGGCAATTATGACAAGTCGGTCAAATTGTATGAAAAATTGGAGGCCCGCTACCCCTTCGACAAACTCGCCACCCAGGCACAGTTGGAAGTCGCCTACGCTTATTATAAAAAAAATGAATCCGATTCGGCACTGGCGGCGGTGGATCGCTTCATCAAACTCAATCCAACCCATCCGCAGGTCGATTATGCCTACTACCTTAAGGGCCTGATCAATTATAACAAGGGTCGCAGCTTTGTTGACCGCTTCTTGCCAACTGATTCTTCGCAACGCGATCCCGGCTCAGCGCGTGAGGGCATGCGTGATTTCAATGAATTGATTAACAAGTTCCCCCACAGCAAATATGCGGAAGATGCCAGTAAGCGGGTCGCCGCGATGCGCAACAACTTGGCCATGTATGAAATCAATGTCGCTGATTTTTACATGCGCCGCCGGGCATATCTGGCCGCAGCCAGACGCTGCAACGAGGTTTTGGAGAAGTACCCGCGCACCCAAGCCATACCGAAGGCGTTGAAGATAATGGAGGAGGCCTATCGCAAATTGGAGATGGACGATCTTGCCAATGACGCAGCCCGTGTCTACGCGTTGAATTACGGTGAAGGCGCTAAACAGGCATACAGCGAACCGCAGCTTGAATTGACCCCCGCCGAGAAGGCGTGGGACTTTATCGGCTTGGACCGTTGACAGAGAAACTGACCGTGTCTGTGCCGTTTTCAGGGGCACCCACCCATGACGTGCTATGCGTGGGTCATGCCTCCTATGATCTGGTTTTCTCCGTTCCGAGCCACCCGTCAGCAAACGAAAAAATCTTCGCCGATGCCTTCCTCGCTTGCGGGGGTGGCCCTGCCGCCAATGCAGCAGTGCTCGTAGCCCGCCTAGGGTACCGCTCAGCTTTCGCCGGTTATTTAGGGGACGATTTGTATGGAGAGTCGCATTTTTTAGAGTTCGCCAGTGAAGGCGTGGACACCCGCTGCTTAGTGAGAGGTCCCGATCCCACGCCGCTTTCTTGCGTGCTGGTCAAACCCAATGGCGACCGCGCACTAGTGAATTACAAAGGCTCGACACGGTATCTGCCTGAGGGCAGCATTGATTTTTCCTGCATGAACCCTAAGGTTGTGCTGTTCGACGGGCATGAACCCTTGATTTCCGTTCCTCTTGCCGAACTGGCGCGGGCCAAGGGAATCCCTCTGGTGCTGGATGCCGGCTCCCTGCACGAAGGCACCAAGGCGTTGATGCGTCGGGTGGATTATCTGGTTGCTTCGGAAAAGTTTGCCCAACAGTGGTTTCAGAACGGGGAGGAAGAGGAGGCTTTGGCCCGTCTCGCCAAGTTAGCACCCGTCGTGGTCATCACGCTAGGCGAGCGTGGCTTGATTTGGCGCAAAGACGGCTTGAGCGGGGCGTTGCCAGCCTTTCCTGTCGAGGCTGTCGATACCACTGGCGCGGGTGACGCTTTCCATGGGGCGTTTGCCGCTGGAGTTGCGGCGGGCTTGCCTTGGGACGAGTTGTTGCGCTACGCCAGTGCCGCAGGGGCAGTATGCTGCCAACGTTCTGGCGCACGCCCCGGCCAGGCCTCCGCAACGGATATTCGCGATTTTCTAGCTATTTTCCCGGCTTAACGGCAAAAAGTTGTTGACAGAAAATCTATCACACATTAACAATGGTCGTAAATTTGGAAACATTAAGATTTTTTGCTTATGCGTTTTAGATAAGTTTTCCTGCGTATTGGGAAAAACCTTGGAATCTGCCAGCCCTTCGGGCTGGGAGTCATCAGACCTTGTTTTGTTGCGCCATTGATTAGGCTGCTGATGTGATGATGTGAAATGGCGCAAATGTTAAAGAGCAGGTTTTTTGATGAATATTTACGTAGGAAACTTATCCTATTCGGTTACCAGTGACGATCTTCGCAAAGCTTTCGAGCCGTTCGGCGAGGTTTCTACCGCCAATGTGGTCACAGACAAATTCACAGGCCAGTCCAAAGGCTTTGGCTTTGTCGAGATGGCCAACAAGGCACATGGTGAAGCGGCAATCAAAGCGCTTGACGGGGGGGATCTAAAAGGCAGACCCATTCGCGTCAATGAGGCCCGTCCCCGTACTGAGGGCGGTTCTTCCAACGGCGGCCCCCGCCGTGGCGGTCCCGGCGGTGGACCTGGCGGTGGCGGGCATAACGGCGGTAGAAGTCGTTTCTGAAATTCAACTGACCCAACTGGCGCTTAAGGTTTCAGTTAAGTGCCGGTTGGGATTTCAACAAGCGCTAATGATTAACTCCTGCTTGCGGAGGCTGGGTTACTTCCGCCCAAAACCGCAGGTGATCGGATAACGCCGGTCACGCCCAAAGGCCCGGCGGCTGATTTTCACCCCCGGCGGCGCTTGGCGGCGCTTGTATTCGTTGATATCCACTAGCCGCGCCACCCGCAGCACATCCGACTCGGCAAAGCCAGCCGCGATGATTTCTTCCGCCGATTGATCCCATTCCACATAGCGTTCTAGGATGGGGTCAAGCATCGCGTAGGGCGGCAGCGAATCCTCGTCTTTTTGGTCCGGTGCCAATTCCGCCGAGGGAGGGCGTTCAAGCACCCGCAGGGGGATGGCCGGGCTGATCGCATTGCGGTATTCGCAGAGTTTGTAAACCAGCAGTTTGGGTACGTCTTTCAGGGGGGCAAAGCCTCCGGCCATGTCGCCGTAAAGGGTTGCGTAACCCACGCTCATCTCGCTCTTGTTGCCGGTGGTGAGCAATATCTTGCGTTTCTTGTTGGATAGCGCCATCAACAGCACCCCCCGGCAGCGGGCTTGGATATTTTCTTCTGTCGTGTCACGCGGCAGCCCCGCAAAGGTGTCCGCCAACAGGCCGGTGAAAGCTTGGAAAGCCGGTTCGATGGGAATCAAATGATGCTCCACGCCTAGGGCTTCAGCCTCCAGCAGCGCATCCTCGATGCTCATATCTGCCGTGTAGCGGGAAGGCATCAGCACCGCCTCGATTTTCTCCGCGCCCAAGGCATCAACCGCTAACACACAGGTCAACGCGGAGTCTATGCCGCCAGACAGGCCCAGCACCGCACCATTGAAGCCGTTTTTGACCACATAATCGCGTATGCCCAGCACCAGCGCTTTATAGACACTGGCAACCTCGCCTATAGTCTCCGCCTTGCTTCCGGGCAAGGCAAGCAAGCTATCGCCTTGGGTTTCAAACTCCGCCACGGGCAAGGCTTCCTCGAATTCCGCAGCGCGGAGGACCACCTCGCCGTTTCCATCCATCACGAATGACGCCCCGTCGAACACCAGTTCATCTTGTCCCCCGACCAAATTGGCATAAACCAGGGGGATGCCGGCGGAAGCGACCCTTTCGCGCACCACATGTTCCCGTTGCCGGGTTTTCTCGGCTTGGTAGGGCGAGGCGTTGAGGTTGAGCACCAGTTTTGCGCCCGCCACCGCCGTTTGCTCCACGGCACCGGGTAGCCAGACATCCTCGCAAATGGTGATGCCTACCGCAACGCCTTCCAAATCGAACACGCAAGGCTGGTGGCCAGGATGGAAATAGCGCCGTTCGTCGAACACACCGTAATTTGGCAACTCCTGCTTGCGGTAAACCGTATGCACGGAGCCATCCCGTAGAACCGCCGCACTGTTGTAAAGGATGCCATCGTGGCGTTCGGGGAAACCCAGCACC
The DNA here is from genome assembly GCA_903934875.1 of uncultured Methylococcaceae bacterium. Lineage (GTDB taxonomy): Bacteria > Pseudomonadota > Gammaproteobacteria > Methylococcales > Methylococcaceae > Methylumidiphilus. The sequence goes on along the minus strand of CAIZPP010000052.1, from coordinate 5,934 downwards.
ACGGTAATGCCCGCCGACTGTACCGCCACCTCCTTCAACGCGAGTTCGATTTGTTGCAGAAAATGCGGCTTGTATAGCAAGTCCTCCGGCGGATAGCCGCTCAGGGTAAGTTCGGGGAACACCACGGCATGGGCGTTAAGACCGTCTCTGGCCTGGCTGGTTGCTTCCAGGACACGGCGGGCATTGCCGGCGATGTCACCGACTAAGAGATTGATTTGGGCGATGGCGATGCGTAGGGTCATAGTTTGTTTTCGTGGGTTTGTGTTGAAGCTACAGCGTTTTCAACATCAAAGAGTTACTTGATAGTTGGTATGAAAGCACAGGTCATTCTGTTAACTTTTTTGTCAAAATTGACGAGCACAGGGCCGACATAAGGCCGCTTGCGCGAGGTGCCGTCTGCCGTTGCAACTTCCCGCTCTTCATAAGTATCCAAATCGAGTTGCAAGGCAATATGTTCGGGGAGGCACAAATGCACTGCGCCCATATCCACTAATGCCGACACAGTGAGCGGCTTGATATCGGGTTTGCGGGCATTGTTGAGGGTGATGTCTGCGTAGATTAGTCCCATGATGTCCTCTGTAATGTTAGCCAAGGTAACGCAAACCGATTAGGTGGCAATGTTTACCGCTACCCTGCGCACACTGGGTTAGTTTATACTGCATAGTACAGCAACCGCACTTGACAGCAAAGGGCTGATCTTCCTGCTCAGCATCGCCCGGCGGGTGCTGTGCCTGGTCGAATTCACGGCGCAGAAAGCCTTGCAGGAGCAAGGCGCAAAGCGCGACCACATTTATGCGGAAAAGCCCAAGCGGGTGGCCGCCAAGCCGACCACCGAAAGGATGCGAACCGTGAGTGTCTAGCGCCCCCATACGCTTATCTAGCAAACATTTGATGTTGAAAACGCAGTAGTAATGATTTTCCTGTTCACTGACTTTGGCCCCGCCGGACCGTACCTGGGCCAGATGGAGGCTATCCTTAGGCGTAACGCGCCGGGATTGGATATCGTCAACTTGGTCAGTGATGCGCCGGCAGGTGACCCACGTCTGGCTTCCTATCTGTTGGCGGCCTTGGCTGCGGATTTTCCCGAGGGCAGTGTGTTTCTGTGCGTGGTCGATCCCGGTGTGGGCGGGGAGCGTTTGCCCGTGCTCCTCGAAGCGGATGGGCGCTGGTTTGTCGGACCTGACAACGGCCTGCTTAACACCGTAGCTGTCCGGGCGGAACGCGTTGCTTGGCAGATCATCACTTGGCGGCCCGAGCGGCTATCCGCCAGTTTTCATGGCCGCGACCTGTTTGCCCCGGTCGCCGCAAACATCGCCCGTCGCGACTTCGCCCAATCGGTAGGCGCTTGGTTGGGGCCTGACCTAGTCGGCTGGCCGGCGGATATTGCATCCATCGTCTATTTCGACCACTACGGCAACGCAATCACCGGCTGGCGTTATTCCCACGCCTTGGATGGCAAGGCTTTGTTGGTCAACGGACAGAAGATATGCCAAGCCCGGACTTTTAGCGATTCAGCCCCAGGCGAGCCATTCTGGTACTGTAATTCCATGCGTCTTATTGAAATCGCCGTAAACATGGGCCGTGCCGACAACACCTTAGGGTTGAGTTTGGGGCAGGGCTTCCACTTTGAGGAACACGCTTGAACAAGCACCGTGGCTTGAATGAACCTAATGAACCAAGAACCGCCCGCCTTACAGTCTTTACTGCTTTACTGCCGACCCGGATTCGAGAAAGAATGCGCCGCCGAAATCCAAGGACAAACCCATAAGCTGGAGGTGCCGGGATATTCCAAGGCCAATCCGGGCGCAGGTTTTGTATTGTTCACGCCTTATCAGGAGGCCGACACGGCGGTGTTGGCCAAGCAATTGCGCTTTGCCGATCTGTGCTTCGCTAGGCAGATGGTGGCGGTGCTGCCCCTGTTGAGCAAGCTTCCCGTGGACGACCGCATTAGCCCCTTGCTGCAGGCGTCTTCCACCCTCGCCAGGCAGTTTTCTGACGTATGGCTGGAGACGGCGGACACTAACGAGGCCAAGGAGCTTGCCGTGTTTGTGCGCAAATTCGAGGGGCCGTTTGCTCGTGCCATGGTCGATGCCGGCTTGGCTAGCACGAAAGCGGGCGCACCCCGTCTGCATTTGTTCTTCTTCAACTCCACCACGGTTTATGTCGGCCTGTCGCGGCCTGCCAATTCATCGCCTTGGCCTATGGGCATTGCGCGGTTGAAGCTTCCCCGCTCCGCGCCTAGCCGCTCGACCTTGAAGTTGGAGGAGGCGTTTTTATTTTTTTTGGGCGATGAGCCCAAATCCTTGCAACCCGGCATGAAAGCCGTAGACCTAGGCGCCGCGCCCGGTGGCTGGACTTGGCAATTGGTCAAGCGCAGCATCCGCGTCACGGCGGTGGACAATGGGCCGATGGACAAGGCATTGATGGATTCAGGGATCGTCCAGCATTTGCGCGTCGATGGCTTTCGCTATTTTCCGCCTAAGCCTGTAGATTGGCTGGTTTGCGACATGGTGGAGCAACCGTCCCGCATCGCCGCCCTGATCGCCCGCTGGATGGCGGAAGGCCACTGCCGCCGGGCGATGTTCAACCTGAAGTTGCCGATGAAAAAACGCTACGAAGAAATTTTGATATGCCGGAGGATTATCGAAGAAGCATTGGATAATGCCGAAGTGCCCTTCAGTTTGTCATTCAAGCAACTTTACCATGATCGAGAAGAGGTCACCGGTTATCTAGCGCGTTTGTAATGGCTATGCTGTTGGGCCAGTTCTGTGCGGAAATGCATCATAAAAGTGCAGGCAGGGTCGGGGTGCGGCGGACTCATTCGTCAAATCCTAGAGGGGCTGGTGTTTGCGAATATGGCACGGAATCTGCAAAATTATAAGCGAGTGATTGAATTTCTCCTTAGCGTTTACCCTTTCAGCGTTTGCCCGCCTTCTGGCGGGCTTTTTTTTTCGCTCAGTGTCCCCGGCTCATCGTCCCCGTCAGCGCGCCCTTCTAGTCTTCAGCATAATGCAAGCCCCCGCGATATAATTAAAACCGTTTTCTTGCAGGTAGTCCAAAACCTCCCGGCTTTCGGCTCCCGGTTGCAGCCAGAGGTTTATCAGGCCGAGCCGTAAGCATTCCTGTGCCACGGCCAAGGCGGCTTCTGGTGGAACGACAATATTGACGATATCGGGAGTTTCGGGGAGTGCTTGGATTTTAGGGTAGGCGCGGTCGCCATCTACGGTGTCTCTGTTGGGATTGACCGGAAAAATCCGGTAGCCTTTGCGTTTCAAGTCACGGTAAATGGTATGGCCGAACTTGTCGGGATTGTCGCTAGCCCCGACCACGGCAATGATGATGTTTGGCTGGCTGAGTAGTTCTAGGGTGGATGCTGTCATGGTATGCTGGCCGCTTAGTCTCTTCTGTCCGTATGATACGCTGCTGGATGGCGCAAGGCAAAGCGATCGCAGAAAGATAACGCTTGTATTGTCTTTGGTTTTCCTGTATCGTTGCCGTTGGTGTATAGAGGTCCGCGCCAAGCAAGCCTATGTGGTTTCTAGTTATATTTTGACACATTCCTGCTCCAACTGCCCGCTCTCCCATGATACCCCGTTTTATTCCAAGCATAATCCTTAAGGTAATGATTGGAGTGTTTTAGCATACCGCGTTTTTTGAAGAGATTTAATATGTCGTCACAGCAACAAAAAGGCACCGTAAAGTGGTTTAATGAAAGCAAAGGATTTGGCTTTATCAAGCGGGAAGGTGGCAGCGACTTGTTCGTGCATTTTCGCTCTATCCAAGGAACAGGATTCAAGACTTTGCTCGAAGGACAGCCGGTAAGTTTTACCGAAGTGGTCGGCCAAAAAGGCCCGCAAGCTGAAAATGTTGTTGTCCTGTGATTTAGCCAGGTCAGCGTCCCCATACTGATAGTCAGGCCGTATAACAGCCTGACTTTCTCCTTCGTTTGGATGCGTTTTTGGCGCGTCAATCCGTCTAACCCTGTAATTTAAAGGAGTGCCAACCTATGTTGACGCTTTTTGTCCGTGGATTGCCCCCCAGCACCACCGAAGCTAGCTTGACTGAGTTGTTTGGCGGCTACGGCAAAGTTTTTGATCTTAAATTGAGCCGGGATCTTTTTACCGGCAAGGCGCGTGGCATTGCCACCGTCAACATGGAAGGGCATGAGGCCCGTTCAGCAATCTCCGGCCTGGATGGCAGCGATTTCCTAGGTAGTACCATATATGTTGCTTTGGACAAAGGCACCCGTGGTGGCCGCGGCAGTCGCCGATGACTCTCTCAGTCCAACTATAAAAAGGAAGCCATAGCACAGGGAAGTGAGGCAAGCAGTTTACCGAAATGGCTAAGGTTTTTGCCAGAAGATTTTCAAGCCACAACAAGACCAAGGCTTGTGAATATACAATCCAGAATGCCGTATAGTGTTTCAAACGATTAGCCATAATCTAGTGCCAAGTCAATACCGAAAATGGCGGTCGGCCTATCCCAAGTACATCCCCGCAATCTAAAACCCTTATGAACCTGACCGACCTCAAGCGTAAACCCGTTTCAGAGCTTGTCGATATTGCCGAATCCTTGAAGATTGAGGGAGTAGCCCGCAGCCGCAAACAGGATTTGATCTTCTCCATCCTCAAGAAACAGGCGAAGAGCGGCGAGGACATATTTGGTGACGGCGTCTTGGAGATACTACCGGATGGTTTCGGCTTTTTACGTTCGGCTGACTGGTCTTATTTGGCAGGGCCGGATGACATTTATGTTTCCCCAAGCCAGATACGCCGTTTCAGCCTGCATACCGGCGACACCATTTCGGGCAAAATCAGTCCGCCAAAGGAAGGCGACCGTTATTTTTCCCTGTTAAAAATCGAGCAAATCAATTTCGAGCCGCCCGAGAACGCCAAGCACAAAATTCTGTTTTCCAATCTTACCCCATTATTTCCGCTGGAACGGTTTGTACTTGAACTCGGCAATGGCTCCACGGAAGATTTGACTGGACGCATGATCGACCTTGTGGCCCCCATAGGCAAAGGCCAGCGGGGTTTGATTGTGTCGCCGCCAAAGGCAGGCAAAACGATGATTCTGCAGAATATCGCGCACTGCATTTCAGAAAAATACCCGGAGTGCTACCTTATTGTGCTGTTAATCGACGAACGGCCCGAAGAAGTCACTGAAATGCAGCGCAGCGTGAAAGGCGAAGTGGTCTCCAGCACATTCGACGAACCGCCTGCCCGCCATGTGCAAGTAGCTGAAATGGCTATCGAAAAAGCCAAACACCTAGTCGAGCATAAGCATGATGTGGTGGTGTTGCTCGACTCCATTACCCGATTGGCGCGTGCCTACAACACGATAGTGCCCTCGTCCGGCAAAATCCTGACCGGCGGCGTGGATGCCAACGCTCTTGAACGGCCGAAAAGGTTTTTTGGGGCTGCCCGCAATATTGAAGAAGGCGGCAGCCTGACCATCATCGCCACTGCCCTAGTCGATACCGGTTCACGCATGGACGAGGTGATATACGAAGAATTCAAAGGCACAGGCAACATGGAGTTGCACTTGGAGCGCAAGATAGCAGAGCGGCGCGTTTATCCGGCCATCAATATAAACCGTTCAGGCACCCGCCGGGAAGAGTACATGGTGCCCAAGGAAGAATTGCAAATGTCGTGGATATTGCGGCGTATCCTTCAGCCTATGGATGAGGTGGCTGCCAGTGAATTTCTCCTAGGCAAGCTCAAGGATACCAAATCCAACGCTGAATTTTTTACGATGATGAAGCGATAAGATAAAATAACTGATGTTACGCAACCGTGTAGACTGTAGCCCGGATGTTGTGGAGTGCGGCGACTCGTCGCCGCGTTTTGCCTCCAGCGGCGACGAGTCGCCGCACTCCACAAGTTGCCATCCTCTAGCGATGACTGCGTAACATCAGTAAAATAACCTGATTTG
>CAIZPP010000051.1 GCA_903934875.1 uncultured Methylococcaceae bacterium | reverse complement strand
CCACTCACCATAACCACCGGGGATGTGACGAAAACCTACGACGGCAACACGACCGCCCAAGGCACGGTCACTGTTATTGGCGGGACGATATACCCCGTGGACAAACCCACGGGTGGAAGTTTTGTCTATGACAATAAAAATGTAGGCATAGGCGACAAAACCGTTATTGTCAGCGGTGTGACCGTGGGTGACGGCATAAACAACGGCAATTATGCGATCACTTATGTCAATAACACCACCAGCACCATCAACCCGGCCGTGCTGAACATAACCGCAGTGAGCGACAGCAAGATTTATGACGGGAACACCTCTTCCAGCAAAATCCCGCTGGCGGTTGGCCTCGTTACGGGTGATTCGATCAGCAACTTGGGGCAGGTCTTTGATAATCCACAAGTAGGCGATCATTCGTTGCTTGTCAATGCGAATTACATAGTCAACGACGGCAACGGGGGCAACAATTACACCTATAACATAGGCACTGCGCCTGGGCAAATCACATCCCCAGGAGCGACGGCGGGGGAAATCGAACCCAAGTATGGCCTACGTTATGATTACAACGCCACATCCGGCATGAACCCCTTGAAGTATAATCTGTCCCAAGATGCCCAAATCGCTAGTAGCTTGACTATCGCCGCTGACAGCGTGAATAGCGGTGCTTTGAATAGCAACAACGTGGGCGGCACGGGTACGTTCAGCAGTTCATTCAACGCTGCGGGTAAACAGCAGGCAGCGACCATCTGCCCATCCGGGCCTCATGAGTTTTTGATTGAGGATTACAGGATAAGGCACTGCATAAGGAGGAATGTGGACAATACCGCTCCAGATGTCATTCCATGGAATACTAAGAGACGGCCTCACGGCTACTAGCCAGTGTAGGGTTAAGTTCAATCGTGCCAAAAGTTTTGGAGTGCGGCTACTTGTCGCCGCACGCCACAACATCCGGGCTACAGCCTACACGGTTGCGTAACATCAGTTACTAATGTTTTGCCTGCTTTGATGCGTAAGCTAATATTCGAATATCTCGGAATTGCCTTGATCAAACTGATCCGAGTGGATTTTGTCCATTTGCTTACTGCTTAGCGCTAAGCGCCAATTGTGTTAAGTTTCTCTTGACTTTGCAAATAAGCTTCCCATTTGTGTGCGGTCAACTGTTGGAACAAAGGCACTACTGGATTGAGTTCAATGGGGGGGGCATCCCAAAACTCGTCGTAACCTTCTTGTTCGGCTTCCAATGCAATCCCGTCTTCTAGAAGAATAGGTTTCAACAATAAGGGGCTGGCTATGCGCAACACTGTTTGGGTAAGCCACTTGGGTGTTTTCAGGGAAGTCAGCGGAATCTTGAAGGCATCGAAGTAAAATACGAAAAACACCCGCGTCTTCCGTTCCCCGATGGGTAGCAGAAAACACCAGTGCTTGATTTTTCCACCGGTATCAGACCACTGGTAGGGGTATTCATAACACAGGTCGATTGATTTGGTGTTGATGCGTTCGCGGTCGACGAACATGCCGGAGAATCGTCCACCTCCAACAAACGTGTCATAACTCAGGAAGACTCGGTTGTCGTCGGACTCGAAGTGGCGGAGTTTGGCATCGGTAAAAGGCCGGTATTTGCGGTGCAGAAAGGCGTGGGCAAAATCACAGACATTATCAATCACCATCGAGTGGTGGGTGTTCCATGTGAAATCGACGGTTACAGATGCCCACGGGTCATCGCCTTCCAATTCAGGTATATTGGGTATTTCCACGGACTCGGCTTTTTCCGGATCACCGGGGAAAACCCAGATGAGACCGTAGCGGATGGCTACGGGATAGGTACGCAACTGCTTCTTCAGCAAGGGTTTGCCAAAACTGTCATGGGAAAAGTCAACCAGCCAGCCTTCGCGGTTGAAAGCCCAGCCATGGTAGGCGCAACGTAACTGGCAATTTTCCACGGCACCGTGGCTTAGTTTCAACTGGCGGTGCGGGCAGCGGTTTTGCACAGCCGCTAGTAGGCCGTCTTCCCCCCGGTACAGGGCAATCGGTAGGTTCCAAAATACAACCTCTGTTATTTGGCCCTTTTTAATGGCATTGTCGTATTCTACGGCATACCAGCGGTTGGGGTCCAAACCGGCAGCCCTGGATTTCTGCCGGGTGTTCTTGGCCTCTACGAAGTTGGGGGGGTGCCGGGAAGCTAGATTATGCGTATTGCTCATATGTTATCTCTTGGATTTTTGCAAGGTAAGACCGACCCGAGGTTGCTATCCGACCCTGTCTTAAGTTAATCGGGAGCCTGCAATCGAAGGGATGATTAATCCCCTTTGCACGAAATGCCCGTAAGCATCCTTCACTGCCTGTGACAATTCTGTGGGTTGGTAGCCAAGTTCCCGTTGCGCCTTGCCGTGGTCCGCCCGTCTCCGCATCCGTAACAAGCGGACCGCTGCCGGAGTAAAGCGCCTGGGTAGGTTGGGGAAGGCGCGGTACCACGTCAGGTCGGCCAATTCAGCCAACACGGCCATCAGTGCTGCGGGTAGTCTGAATCTAGGCGGTGGCAGGCCGGTGACCTCCTGAAACAGTGACATGAGATCATCCACGCTGGCGTAAGCGGTGCTGATAATATATTTTTGCCCGGACCTCCCTTTTTCCATCGCAAGAACATGTCCTTGGACAATATCGTGGGTGGATACGAATTCAAAGCCTCCCGGTATGTAAGCCCGGAGGCGGCCATGTGCATAATCTATCAGTACTCGCCCCATGCGCGATGGGACATAGTCGTGGGGCCCTAGTATGGCGCAGGAAGTGGCAACCACCACATTAAGGCCTTCTGCATGGGCTTTAAGTGCCTCATGTTCTACCAAGTGCTTGGTAAAACCATAGGGCAGTTGGAATTCAAAGGGATAAAACGGCATTTCTTCGTGGCTAGGATGATCGCCGTCGTGTCCAGTCGCGCTAAGTGACCCGGAAACCACCACTTTTTCAACGCCGTGGCGAATGGCCGAAGCTAATATATGCCGAGTACCAAGGACATTGGTATTGTAAATTTGGCGCTTGTGCGCGGCATTGCCTTCAATGGTGGAAACCAACGCGGCACAATGGAAAATATGGCTACAGCCTTGCACTGCGACATCCACCGACGCGCTGTCACACAAGTCAGCGTAAACCTGTTCGACATCCAGTCCGTCAAGAGCCCCGTTGTCGTGCCCGGCACGGACCATGACCCGAACATCGTGACCCTCCGCAAGCAGGCGTCGAACCAAATTGGCACCTAGGTGTCCTGTCGCCCCGGTAACCAGCAATTTGCGTCCTAACATCAATAGAAACCCCAAAAAAGTGTGATAAGGGTAAATTCTATCACGAACCTGTCGTCCGTGGACTATTGCTCTACACTATTATAGGTTGTATCGATTGGATTTACACCTTAACTTGAACCAAGCCTACCACAAACTGCTAAAATCAACAAACTTCCTATTTGGATAACCATAATAAATAGATCGGGAATCGCCGATTGGAGACGCTTTTTGAACATTGCCCGCTTTGCTGATTTCCCAGAAGTTCTTTACGCTTACAAATTCCCACGTTGGAAATGGCCTGTTGTACGTCAATGCTTTTTAGGACGAAAAGTTGTTTTTGTCAATAAGGACAGCAAGTTGCCAGCAAATGGCGTGGTAGCGTTATGGGGAATGATGCCACCTCCCGCCAATCTTTCTCCGCACATTAGCATCATTCGTATTGAAGACGGCTTTCTGCGTTCAGTGGGGCTTGGTGCTGACTTGGTAAGACCGGTATCATGGGTTATAGATAAACAAGGCATTTATTACAATACAAGCAGCTCATCAGATATGGAAGAAATTCTTAATGCCAGTCAATTTGACCAAAAGTTAATCGAACGTGCAGCTAAATTACGCACTCAAATTATTGCAAATGGACTTACTAAATATAATACTGGTATAAAAAAATGGCAACGTCCAAATATACAAAAAAAAGTAATTCTTGTTGTAGGGCAGGTAGAGAGTGACGCTTCCATTTTATTCGGTTCGCCGCAAATTAAAGGCAATATGGAGCTATTGCGTAAAGTGCGTGGAAGTAATTTAGATGCATACTGTGTCTATAAACCGCACCCTGATGTCATAGCACGACTTCGGACTTCAGGCAAGGACGAACAAAATGCCCGTCTTTGGTGTGACGAAGTGGTGACGGATGTCGTAATGTCAGATTTACTGAAAAGCGTGGACGAAGTCCATGTGTTGACCTCTCTGGCAGGTTTTGAGGCATTGCTTCGGGGCAAGCCAGTCACTTGTTATGGGCAACCTTTTTATTCTGGTTGGGGATTAACTAATGATATTTTTTCAAAAAAACGGCATGATAGACTATTGACTATTGATGAATTGGTGGCGGGTGTTCTTATTGAATATCCACTTTATATGAGCGTTGATGGTAAAAAATTGATTACACCAGAAGAAGCCTTAGAATCATTGTTACATTGGCGCGACACATCAAGTAATAAACATATTTGGAAGCAAGAAGTGTTCAGGTTTTTCTTACGAATTATTGCCGGGGTGAAGTGATCTTTTAAAAATGCTTTTATTATTAACAATAGGAATATTATTTATAAGTTTGTATATTATTTCAATAAATGGATTAATTATGTAAACTCTTGATTTAATTGCGATCTTTAATGATTTCGCCGTGGCTCCAATATCCTGTTTTATTGAATAAGTAGTAAGTCCCAGTTCAAGCTGCTTTACCCCTAAATTAATCGCTGTTTCTATTACTTTATACCCTGCATAAATATAAAGACTATCATTTGTGGATTCTTTTCGTCCAAAATAAAGCCAGCGTAACAGTTCCCCGTCAATAAGCAGCAAAGCATGACCAACTAATAGCTCTTGTTTATAAAATAAAAGAACTTTTGAACAATTTTCCATTTTTATGGAGAAATCCCTATAAAAATCTGGTGTAAGAACCTCGCGCTGGAACTGTTTGGCATTCTTGTGAACCACCAGCCACTGAGAGCATAACACTTCTGCCATATTGGCGAAATTATCGACTAATTCACATCTTAACTTCTGCTCTTCCGCTTTGCGTAAATGTCTTAACAGTTTGCTTTTATAGTAGCTCTTCATTGATGATATATAATCATTTGGGTGTTTCCATATTATATCAATATAGGTATTAGGTAGGCTGTCGACAAAGCAATAACCAAGTTTCGATAAATTTGATTGAATTGACTTAGTTTGGGGTTCAAAATCTCTTATTACAATAAGAATGTTGTTATTTTCTTTCGCGGCTTTCATTAATAAATTGTCAAGAGCTATTATTATATTGCTCATCGGAACTTTTCTGTTACTTACAATTGGAGGACTATTCAAGGTAATAGGCGTGCCACATTCCAGCATGCGTAGCTTAAGAAAATTTGGGAAAACATTGCGAACATTATCCAATAACGACTTAAGCTTACCAGATGAAAAAATTGCAATATCAGTAGTTATGGTATAGAATACGGACAATGCAACGGGTGAATTATCATCGTCATAGAACAATATATACTTATATTCGAAATCATTTAATTTCGATTTTTCGACGATATCAAGAAAATCATAAGAATAGGTAGATGAACTGCCATTTTGCAAATCATTCCATTGCTCCTTCGGTAATTCCCTTACGGAATTAAAAATCTTTGTTTGCAATATTTGTCTGTCATTCATGGCTTTACGGCGTTTTTAATATCGAAGAGTTACTTTTTTGGTAATATCAATTTGCAAGGAATAATACTCAGTGAATACTACATTAATAACCGGGGCCTCAGGGTTTATTGGTGGGCATTTGGCCAAACGACTTGTTAAGGAAAACTGGAAAGTCAAGTTGTTGGTTAGGGATGTTGCAAAGCTTTCTGATGAGTTGCAAAGTGCAACCAAAGTCATTTCTGGTGACCTTTCTGATGAGTTTGCGCTTGAGCAGGCCGTATCTGGCGTATCAGTTATTTTTCATTGCGCTGCAAATGTAAAAACATGGGACAACACATCATCTTATTATACTTCGAATGTTCTCGGTGTGCAAAATCTGTTAAATGCAATCTTAAAACATAATCCAAACCTTTCGCGGTTAGTGCATATCTCTACCGCTGATGTATATGGCTTTCCCGTAGTGCCTTGCGATGAGAAATCTCCAACTTTTGAGACTGGTTTTGGATATGGCGACAGCAAATTGCGTGGAGAAAATTTGTTGCGTGAATACTGTGCTTTTAATCATATTAATTATACCATTATTCGTCCTGGTAATGTAATAGGTTATAAAAGTCAATTTATAGAGCGAATCAGTAAGGAATTAAAATCCGGGTTACTGCTGACCATTGACAAGGGCCGTGTTAATTCTGGATTTATTTATATAGATAATCTTATTGATTATTTGATTTGGGCTGCTTGTGCAAAACATGCTGTGTTTCAGTGCTATAATGTACGCGACAACTATGATGTTAGTTGGGCAGAGTTTATAGAATCACTGCGGGGTTTATTAAATGGGCGGGGTTTGGTGCTGGATTTGCCGTTTAGCGTGGCAAATGGACTTGCAATTTCTATTGAGCAGTTTTACCAACTTTTTTTGCCTAATCATGAGCCTATTCTTCATCGCTTGTTGGTTCGCATATTTGGGCGCACTTGTGGGCATAGTGCCGAGAAAATACACCGTGATAGCGGTATAGTTGGAAGGATAGGATTTGACGAAGCAATGCGGAAATCTCTGTCTGTCCTGATGGACAGTGGAATATCCGGCCAAGGGTGATGCTTACAGCATTCTCAACATCAAAGAGTTACTTGATAGCTGGAATGAAAGGGCAAAAAATTCAGTTAAATTGAAACATTACTCCCTAATCACTACAAAATTGGACAAAGTGTAGGATGGGCAAAGGCCCCTCAAGGGCCGTGCCCATCTTGGTCGGTCCGGTTTGATGGGCACGGCCTAGCGGCCTTTGCCCATCCTACCAATCAGCCATTTTTAGAGTGACATGGGAGTAGCTGAATATAATTTATTATGTATATTTTAAAGATGAAAAATCTGTAATTATGACAAACCGACATATCGTTTTTCTTCAGGGAATGCCTTCTCCTTTCTTTAGTGAAATAGCCAATAAGCTTACCGAACTTGGTTATAAGACAACAGGCATTAATTTGTGTGCAGGGGATTGGATATTTTGGAATGGGGCCAATACCATCAACTATCGTGGGCGTTACTCATGCTGGCCTTCCTTTATTGCAAGTTATTTTGATGAAAGCCAAGTAACAGATATTGTTCTTCTTGGTGAGCAGAGAAATTATCATAAACAGGCGGTTGAAATTGCCAAGACTAGGGGTATTCGAGTAATAGTTACCGATTTTGGATACTTGAGGCCCGATTGGATCACTCTTGAAAGAGACGGAATGAGTGGTAATTCAAAATTCCCCAAGCTGCCGGAAAAAATAGCAGAGCTTGCCTCATTAGTCCCTAAGGCAGATTTTAATCAGAAATATTATGACAGTGATTATAATATGGCGCTTGGAGACTTGATATATAGTTTTAGTAATTTATTATTATTCTGGCTTTATCCATATTACATCCGCAGCGACAGGCGCCCGCATCCAATAATTTATTTCCCAGCAATTGGAATTCGCTTGCTTAAAGCTAAGGCGAGCAAAAGTAATGCCTATTTAAGAATGAAAGCATTATTAAAAGAAAAACCTCGTTATTTCCTTTTTCCGCTACAGCTTGAGCATGATTTTCAGATCGTTGCTTACTCACCATTTGATGGCATGGAGTCTGCAATAAAAATGGTCTTCAAATCGTTTTCTGAAAATGCTGATAAGGCTAACCGCCTAGTGATAAAGCTTCATCCTTGGGATCCTGGTCTTAAAAATTGGGAAAAAAAAATATTCCAACTGGCAAAAGAATTTTCCCTTTGCGAACGGATTGATTATTTTGATGGGGGAAGTTTAGATGAAATGATTAAAGGGTCTATGGGTATGATAACTGTAAACAGTACATCGGGAATAAGGGCACTGCAACTTGGAATTCCTGTAAAAACGCTTGGTGATGCTATTTACAATATTGAAGGCATTACCTACCAAAACAAATTGGATAAGTTCTGGACGGATAGATTCCAACCTGATGCAAAGCTCGTTAATGACCTACTTAACGCGATGGCCGGCACTATTCAAATTCGTGGCGTTTTTTTCAGTGAAGAGGGTTTAAACGCGGCTGTGAGTCAAGCCGTGGACCGTATTTCTAACGTGACTATCGGAACCCCTATTTAAGCCGCTCCATAAATTCGTCCACAATCGAAAAGTGTTGTGCCCATGTGGGTGCATTGAAGCCCTCAATCCGCCGTAATTGCTCCACTCTCTGAAGGTTTGCCGAATTGGAATATTCTTCTATGAGATCGCTCCAGCGTTTGCCATCCAGCGGGTCGATGTACTCGGGGATGTCACCAGCGATCTCCCGAAATGCAGGCAAGTCGCTGGCGATGACTGGCACTCCCAGAGCCAGGGACTCTACCAGTGGCATCCCATAACCTTCGGCAAACGATGGAAACAGCAAGGCTTGGGCATGCTGCAAATAATTGACGAGTTCCACATCGGAGCATCTTGCACACTCAGTCACAAATCCACGCAGGGTTTCACATCGCTCCAATAGATCCACCACGTTTTCACATTCCCATCCGCGCTGTCCGATAATGACAAGCCGGGGGGCTTTTTCGCCATGACGCAGGATCAATCGCCGCCACAGTTGAAGCATCAGCCAGTGGTTCTTGCGGGGTTCGATGGTGCCCAATAACACAAAATAGGGCGGTCGGATGGGCCTTGGTCCAGGTGAACTCAGCATCATTCCAGGCGCAAGCCGTGCTGCAACAGCCGGTGGCATGCGTTTTCCGGTAGTTTTGGCATAGTCTGTTAATTCATCGAGTGTTGTTTGCGAGTTGGCAATGACTCCTACTGCGGCGTCCAAGGCATTGTCCATCCGCTTGATATGGCGGTTCCGCTCTCCGGGCCGGGAATATTCGGGATAGTTGATGGGAATCAGGTCATGCACAAAAAACAGCGGCTTCACTTTTTGCCGTTCGAGCATGCTTGGATAAGCATCCAATTCAAGGCCACTATGGCTGGTATTAAACATAAACCTGCCCTCGATATCACGATGCCGCCAACCTGAAACGGCGGACTTTCCCAGCGTCGGCCATACTGAGCCGCGAAGCCCTGGCGTTGGGTCATGCAAAAATCTAAAAATTCGCTCAGAAGCTTCGCCGGATAAGATAAAACTCTGGCCCGCCCAACGGACCACCGCCTGCGCCCTGTGTCCATAATGTGCAATATAGGCCAAACTTACCCGATCCACACCGGTTGGCAACCGCCCGCTCATGGTTCGGCGCAGCAAGCGGGTGGCATCAATCAAAATCTTGCGCACGGTGATTTCATGCTTTGCTAACGATTGACTCTAGCATTGAATTGTGTTTACCACCCTTATCACTACAAGCCTTTTGCCACACTGGCCGCTCCTATCAACGGATACAGTGCTGTAAACACTAGATTAAGGAATTTTTGCAGTTCCGCGCCGGTCGCATTGGCCACATACATGACATCCTTGTTCTGGATGGTAAAATTCTGTGCGACAAAGAATGTGGCGGGATCCTTCAGGTTGACTCTATAAACTACAGGGACTTTTCCTTCCGGTGTCTTGACGGGTGGTGTTTTCCAAGGTAACGCATTGCCCTCTTCAAGGCGGAAGATATAAATCCCGCTGGCATCGGCGCGATTATCCTGTAGCCCTCCGACCCGTGCCAAGGCTTGGGCCAAGGAAATGCCCTGGGCCTCGAAATTCAACTCGGTGTTGGTGCCAGTCGCGCCCAATACGGTGAAACTAAGCGATTGAAACAACGCCGTCACCACGTCCCCCGGCTGTAACAGGATGTTTTGCTTTGGATCCCGGATGACCATGTCCAACGGCAACGATTGGACTTGGTCGTTGCGGGTGATTTGCAGGCTCGTCCGGTTGACTGATTGGGTGACGTTCTGACCGACCACTTGGCGCAGCCCGCCCGCCGCAGCCAACGCATCCAGCAATCGCTCCCCTCGGGCCGTCAGCGGAATGCGTAAATTAGCCGCCACATCACCAATCACAGTGACGTTTGAACTATTGTTCTTGACCACGCGGACTAGCACCTGCGGCTGGTTGGCCTTGCCCTGAAGACGCCGTGCGATGTCCGCCTCTATTTGCTGGTTAGTGCGTCCTGCGATCTGCACTTGCCCTGCAAAAGGGATGTTGATGGTCCCTTCGTTGTTTACCATTTGCTCAGGAAATGTTGTCACCCGCGTAGTGGCTGGCCCCGATGAAGCCCCCGTCGAGCCGCCGACTGACGGAGCACCACTGCCAAACAAGGTGGCGGGCGGTGCTTCCCAGATCGAAACTTCGACGACATCACCAAGGCCGATGGCACCGCTAGGCTTATGCTCCGATGCGAGGGTCTCCGAGAATAACAGTTTCTTCTGGCCTTGAATAAGCTTCCCTGCCACTTCTGTCGTGATATCCACAATCTGTATGCCACTGTTCTGCGGAACATCTTGCATTTCTTGCATTAGTGCGCGGTTAGGTCCCGATGACGGTATAAAAGAACTGGAGGACACCCAGCCGGAGAAGGCCGTGCAACCGGAAAGCAATAAAGAACATGCCAACGCCATACATCTAAGTACTATATTGCCTGAATAATTATTTTTGCTCATTAGATACAGCATTTTCAACATCAAAGAGTTACTTGGTAGTGGGTATTATAGCGCAGGTTATTCGGTTAACCTGCAGGGTTAAAGAAATGTCTGTTTTAGGTATATTTTTAAGATGAAAATGCTGTACATAAAGATATCCAAATGCTTCACACACCCTTTCAAGAAATATAAGCCAACCAATCATTTAAACGCGTATAATAATACAATAATGGTCTTCCCTCAACGCTGTAGGCGCAACAGGCATGTTCCGTTGTTTTGGCAACGTCTTTTGTTGACCGTCAAAACGGCCTATGTGCCATTT
>CAIZPP010000050.1 GCA_903934875.1 uncultured Methylococcaceae bacterium | reverse complement strand
CTTCAAAAACCCCATTCCCTAGCAGGAGTTCTCGCCGTTATACACAAGTGTTAGAGACCCGTCTTTTCGGCAGGGATGCCGAAATCCAGCGTCCAAGGATGGCAAACTGGGGGGCACAACAGATGCCCTTGTATCCACGGACGGGAAAACAAGGCTTGGCAAGTCTCTTGAATCAAGCACTTGTACAACGACTGGTTACCGTCCGTGGCCTGGATTTCGGCATCCCTGCCGAAATGACGGATTTTCTGGCTTGGCCGGACTTGTGTATTACGGCGAGAGCAGGAGCTTGGGAACGAGCAAACTCGTAGGATGTGCTGAGCTTGCGAAGCGCATCAGTCGCGATTGATGCGCCTCCTGCGTCGGCACATCCTACGGTGCCTGCTCTTGCAATTCCGCGCCTATCTTTCCCGGCTTCACCAGAAAAACCAGTTCTTTGCCTGCGCGTAAAACTTTTAGCGTTTGAGGTGGCAGGGTGTCCGGCTCCAAACTGCGCCCATAAATGAAGGCAGACGTACCGAGTATTGGTTTATTGTTGTACTGGGTCAAGATATCCCCCGCTTGCAGACCCAATGTAACCGTTTAGCCCCCCTTTTGATGCTTGACCAATTCCCGGTCAAGCGTCAAAAGGGGGGCTAAACGGTTACGTACAGTAGTGCCGTTACGCATACATCGGCAAAACCGTAGGGTGGGCTAGGTGCGCATGGGAAAAGCCTGCCGGTTTACTATCGAGCTTGACGCGCACCGTAGCCCACCATTGCCGACCCGCCGCCCGTCTATGTGTTTGAAATGAAAATTAAGCCGCTTCCCGCACATCAACCACCAAACACTTACCAAATATAGCAAGGCATTTTCGATTTGTTCGACGCGGCTTTTATATCTAAGGGAAAGCAAGCGTTCGGCCATTATTGGATTAATGCCCAAATGGTTTGCCATATCTGCGGTATTCATACCGGCAGCTAGCATCGCGTTATAAATTGCAATTTTCCCAGCCGAAATGACCGGTAAAGCGACGTAGGGATACCCACCGATTGGGGATGCCTCGGGTATTGCTTGCCGATCCTGCATATACGCATCAAACATGGTAAGCAATGCATCTTGGGCCATCATTAACGCTTCGGTTTCATTATCCCCTTGAGTTATCGCATCGGGTACGTCTGGAAAAGTAACCACAAAACCGCCTTCCTCCGCTGCTTCGAGAATAACTGGATAAATCAACATAACTTCACCTCATTCGTTTGAACTCGTGGCTGTTCATAAGCCTAGGGCTTCCTCCTACCCACTGCTTTACTCTTAGCCCCAACAGGCTTTTTGTCCGGCAAGCCATTATGCTGGGTGCGGAAAGGCTGGGCCTTGCGGTGGATGCGCTGGCCTTCAACGGCATCGCCGGTGCCGGCTGGCTGGTAGTTGGGGATGAGGTGGTGTTTGCCATTGCCGATTAAATCCGCCCGGCCCATGCGCTTCAAGGCTTCACGCAGCATCGGCCAGTTGTTGGCGTCGTGGTAACGCAGGAATGCCTTGTGCAAGCGGCGCTGCTTCATCGGCTTAGGGATATAAACGCTTTCACTGTCGCGGCTGACCTTGCGCAAGGGGTTCTTGCCCGTGTGGTACATCGCGGTGGCGGTAGCCATAGGGGAAGGCAGGAAAGCCTGCACTTGGTCGGCGCGGAAGCCGTTGCGTTTCAGCCATAGGGCCAGATTCAGCATATCCTCGTCGGTGGTGCCCGGATGGGCGGCGATGAAATAGGGAATCAGATACTGCTGCTTGCCCGCTTCCTTGGAGTACTTGTCGAACATCGCCTTAAATTTGTCATAGGTGCCGATGCCGGGTTTCATCATGTGTGCCAACGGGCCCGCTTCGGTGTGTTCCGGGGCGATTTTCAAATAGCCGCCGACATGGTGGGTCGCCAGTTCCTTGACATAGTCAGGCGACAGCACCGCCAAGTCATAGCGCAGCCCCGAGGCGATGAAGATTTTTTTAATGCCGGGCAGGGTGCGGGCGCGGCGATACAGCTTGATTAGTGGGGCGTGGTCGGTGTTGAGGTTTTTGCACACGCCGGGGTAAACGCAGGATGGCCGCCGACAGGCCGCTTCGATCTCCGTGCTTTTGCAGGCGAGGCGGTACATATTGGCGGTAGGCCCGCCCAAATCGGAGATAACGCCAGTGAAAGCGGGTGAGGTGTCGCGGATGGCTTCGATTTCTCGGATGATGGAATCTTCCGAGCGGTTTTGGATGATGCGCCCTTCGTGCTCGGTGATGGAGCAAAACGTGCAGCCGCCAAAACAGCCGCGCATGATGGTCACCGAGTGCTGGATCATCTCAAAAGCGGGAATTTTCGCATCACTGTAGGATGAGTGCGGCAGGCGGCTGTAGGGCAGTCCGTAGACACCGTCCATTTCCGGGGTGGTCAGCGGGATGGGCGGCGGATTAAGCCAGAGTTCGCGGCTGCCGTGGCGCTGCACCAGTGCGCGGGCGTTGCCGGGATTGGTCTCCTGGTGCAGCACACGGGAGGCGTGGGCGTACAGCACGCTATCGGATTTAACTTGTTCGTAAGACGGCAAGCGGATCACCGTGCGTTCGCGGCTGGTCTTGGCGGTGATGCGGTTGAAGCGGATGATGTTTTCTGCCCCGCCAGGAGGGCTGGATGCCACAGCGCAAGCTCCAGCTAGACCGACTCGGTCTAAAGCATTGCCTGAAGGTCGGGGCGGGGGGGATTCCGCATAAGGATAGTGCGGCGGAGCCAGCGCGCCTGGCTCATCCACTGAAGTGGAATCCAATTCCGTCCAGCCCTCGGGGTTTTCTTTGCACAGAAAAGCCGTGCCACGGATGTCGGTGAGTTGTCCCACCGCCTCGCCCGCCGCCAGACGGTGGGCAATTTCCACGACTTGGCGCTCGCCATTGCCATAGACCAGCAAATCACCCTTGGCATCCAATAAAACGGAACGGCGCACCTGGTCCGACCAATAATCGTAATGGGCAATACGGCGCAAACTGGCCTCAATGCCGCCTAAAATCACCGGCACGTCGTTGAACGCTTCGCGGCAGCGCTGGGCATACACTACCACGCAATGGTCAGGCCGCAGACCGGCAACGCCACCGGGCGTGTAGGCATCGTTGGAGCGGATGCGGCGGTCAGAGGTATAGCGGTTCACCATCGAGTCCATATTCCCGCCGGTCACGCCCCAGAACAAATTGGGCCGTCCCAGTCGCTTGAAGTCGGTAGGCGTTGTCCAGTCGGGCTGGGAAATGATGCCAACGCGGAACCCCTGTGCCTCTAGCAAACGTCCAACCAGAGCCATGCCAAAGCTGGGATGGTCAACATACGCGTCGCCGGTGACCAGGATAATATCGCAGGAATCCCAGCCCAAGGCCTCCATTTCCTCGCCCGTCATGGGTAGTTGCGGGGCGATGCCAAAACGTGAAGCCCAGTATTTTCGCCGGGAAAAAAGCGCAGGAGCGGTATGCATGGATGGGGGGCAAGGGCAACAGGTTAAAGGTGTATTATATGTTATTTACGCTGTCAATAAAATTTTGCATCCTTAAGGCTTGGATATTGACGCAAAAACTCCTATCCTAATAGGTCGTAGCCAAGATGGTTACCGCACCTTCCTAGCCATTACTAAATGAACAAGCCTACAACACTCTTTCAGGACTCCTCCGCCCTCGCCGAGGGGAATGCCCGTTTCGTAGAAGACCTCTACGAAAAATTCTTGCGCGACCCCGATTCCGTCGACCCCTCATGGGTGAGGGAATTCGCCAAGCTTGGGGGCAGTTCGCCTGCCCCCGTACTGAGGCTCGCCTCGGTGCCGCCTGTGCCCAACGCCGTCGGCTTGGAGTTGAGCATGCGCAAACAAGCGGCGGTCAGCAGGCTAATCGACCAATACCGCATGAGCGGGCACCAGGCAGCGGACAACAATCCGTTGAAAATGGGCGATGTGCCACACATACCCGAACTCGATCCGCGCACTTACGGGCTGACCGAACAGGACATGGACACTCCGTTCTTCGTCGATATCCTGACCAGCACGGAAAGGCGGCCTTTGCGGCAAATTATCGCAGACCTGCACTCGATCTATTGCGGCAGTACCGGCTTCGAGTATAGCTATATCGTTGACACCGAAATCCGTGAATGGATACAACACAGGGTGGAGTCTACGCAAGGCCGCCCCGAACTCAGCCAAGAGAAAAAGCGCTGGCTACTGAAATTGTTGACCGCCGCCGAGAGCATGGAAAAGTATTTGCACCGGAAATATGTCGGGCAAAAGCGCTTTTCCCTGGAAGGCGGGGAAAGCCTTATTCCACTGCTGGACGAACTGATCCAACACGCAGGTGCTAAGGGCGTCAGAGAAATCGTCATCGGCATGGCCCACCGCGGGCGGCTTAATGTGCTAGTTAACATACTCGGCAAAAAACCGGAACTGCTGTTCCTTGAATTTGAGGAAGCAGGCTCCGCCGAACCCATTCCTGGCGGTGCGGGTGATGTGAAATACCACTTGGGCTTCTCCTCCGACGCGCAAACCCCAGGCGGGCCCGTGCATCTTGCCTTGGCTTTCAACCCATCGCATCTGGAAAGCGTCAGTTCGGTGGTGGAAGGCTCCGTACGCGCCCGCCAAGACCGTTTCGGGCAGGATGGTGAATCAGGTGTATTACCGGTGGTCATCCACGGCGATGCGGCGTTTGCAGGCCAAGGCGTGGTGATGGAAACCTTCAATATGGCGGAAACCCCGGCCTATACGACCGGAGGTACGATTCATGTGGTAATCAACAACCAGATTGGCTTCACCATTAGCAACCCGTTTGAGGCCCGCTCCACCTTGTATTGCACCGACGTGGCCAATATGGTGCAGGCCCCGGTTTTCCATGTGAATGGCGACGACCCCGAGGCCGTGTTGTTCGTCACCTTGCTGGCGGTGGACTACCGCATGAAATTCAAGCGCGATGTGGTCATCGACCTCATCTGCTTCCGCCGCCACGGCCATAACGAGGTTGACGAACCCGCCGTCACTCAACCGTTGATGTACCGCTTCATCCGCAGCCATCCGGGCATCCCCAAAATTTATTCTGACCGTCTGGCTAAAGAGGGTGTGGTGGCATCCGGCGAGTCGGTGCGCATGGATGCGGAGTGCCAACATTTGCTGGACCAAGGCGAGCCGATCACCCGCCCAACCTTGCGCGACGCCAGCAATTACATTAAGACCCGCTGGGACCATTACATAGGCAGAAACTGGGACCAGCCTTGCGACACCACGGTACCGATAGAATCCTTGCGTGACATATCGGCAGCGATGCTGCGCCTGCCTTCGGGGTTCAAACTCCATTCACGGACGGCCGCCATTATGGAGGCCCGCCACAAAATGGCGGCTGGTGAGCAGATGTTGGACTGGGGCTTCGCGGAAAATATAGCCTATGCCTGCTTGCTTACGGAAGGCAGGAACATCCGCATGTCCGGGCAGGATGTCGGACGCGGGACTTTCTTCCATCGCCATGCCATAGTCTACGACCAAAACACCGGCGAGGCGCTGATCCCCCTGCAACATGTATCATCCCGCCAGGGCAAGCTACAGATTTACGACTCGCTACTGTCGGAAGAGGGGGTGCTTGGCTTTGAATATGGTTACAGCACCACGGAACCGGAAACCTTGGTCATCTGGGAGGCGCAATTTGGCGACTTCGCCAACGGTGCCCAAGTGATGATCGACCAGTTCATCACCTCCGGCGAAACCAAATGGGGTCGGCAAAGCGGTTTGGTCATGCTGCTGCCGCACGGACAGGAAGGCCAAGGCCCCGAGCACTCATCGGCCCGCTTGGAGCGGTATTTGCAATTGTGCGCGGAACAAAACATCCAAGTTTGTGTGCCTAGCACACCCGCGCAGATATTCCATTTGTTACGCAGGCAGTTGTTGCGGCCCTACCGCAAGCCGCTGATCGCACTGACACCAAAAAGCCTGCTACGCCACCGTTTGGCGGTTTCGTCACTGGAGGATCTCAGCACCGGGCGGTTCATGACCATCATTGGCGAAATCGATCCGATTCCGGCGGCGGAGGTTACCCGGATCGTCCTGTGCACGGGCAAAGTTTATTTTGAATTGTTGGAGACGCGCCGCCAAGCCAACATCCACCACATCGCCATCATCCGCATAGAACAGTTCTACCCCTTTCCGATGGAGGATTTTTGCCGCGAATTGGGTTCGTACCCGAATCTTAGGGAAGTCATCTGGTGCCAGGAAGAACCGGCGAACCAAGGTGCCTGGCACCAAATCAGGCACCGCTTTCTGCGCCGCCTGCTCGACCAGAACATCTTCCTGACTTATGCAGGACGCCCGAGTTCGGCCGCACCCGCCGTGGGCAAATTCAAACGCCATTTAGAACAACAGAAAAAAGTCGTCGATGATGCGCTCTTTGCAGAGCCTTCACATAGCCGTTAGGAATCTCGCATGTCAATTCAAGTAACTGTCCCCAACCTCCCCGAATCCGTCCAAAACGCCACCCTGTCGGCATGGCGCAAACAGCCGGGTGATAACATTGCCGTCGGCGAAACACTGGTGGAACTGGAAACCGATAAAGTGGTTCTTGATGTGCCCGCACCGCAAAACGGTGTGCTGCGGGAACACCTCCGCAAGCAAGGCGATGTCGTCACCAGCGGCGAAATGCTGGCGATTATTGATGCCGTTCAGGCAGCCAGCCCTGCAGCGGAAGCCCGCCCTGTGGCCCCGCAAACCGAGGCGGACCCTGCCCCCGTAGCCCAACCAGTGGAGGCGGACACGGTAACGGAGGAAACCCTGCACGTCTATGCCCAAACGGTCAGCCCGGCAGTGCGGCGCTTGCTCAGCGAACACTGCTTGGATGCCGCACAAATCAAGGGCAGCGGCAAAGACGGCAAAATTACCAAGCAAGACATCATCGACCATGTGGAAGCCGAAAAAGCCAAAACTGCCGCTCCCGCCCCCAACTTAGCCGTGCCCATTACCGCACCGGCACCCCCGGTTGCCGCCCAGACTTACCCGGCATCCGGTCAAAAACCCGGCGAACGCCGTGTGCCGATGACCCGGCTGCGGGCGCGGATAGCCGAACGGCTACTTGAATCCCAGCACCACACAGCAACCTTGACTACCTTCAATGAAGTCAATATGCAGAAGGTGTTTGATGTGCGCAACCAGTTCAAAACCCGTTTCGAGCAGGAATACAAGGTAAAGCTTGGGTTCATGTCGTTTTTCGTCAAGGCCGCAGTCGAAGCCCTGAAGCGCTACCCTGTGGTCAACGCCAGCATCGTCGATGGCGACATTGTCTACCACGACTTTTACGACATCGGCATCGCCGTATCGACCGAACGCGGACTGGTTGTGCCCGTCTTGCGTGAGGCCGACAAACTGGATTTTGGCTCCATTGAAAAGGCTGTGCTGGATTTTTCCCTCAAAGCCCGCGACGGCAAACTCAGCTTGGACGACCTGTCGGGCGGTACTTTCACCATCACCAATGGCGGCACCTACGGCTCGCTGTTGTCCACCCCCATTCTCAACCCGCCGCAAAGCGGAATATTAGGGATGCACGCGATCAAAGAGCGGCCCATTGCGGAAAACGGCCAAGTGGTCATCCGTCCGATGATTTATCTCGCCTTTTCCTACGACCACCGCCTGATTGATGGCCGCGAGGCGGTTTTATTCCTCTACACCATCAAGGAATTGCTGGAAGACCCGGTTAGGTTGTTGTTGAAAGTTTAATTTTTATTACAGCATTTTTAATACCAAAGAGTTACTTTTAGGTTATATCATTTTGCAAGGCACATACACACAAGATGGTCTAATTGAACGTCCTTTATTATTATCCTTTGTAAGATAAAAATGCTGTACATAAATACAAACCGGGACTCCTTGCGATGTATTAACACATAGGCCAACCAG
>CAIZPP010000049.1 GCA_903934875.1 uncultured Methylococcaceae bacterium | reverse complement strand
GGCGAGGGAATAAGCCTCAATCGTTTTGGGCTGCATGCCGTTGAGCTTGAGGCGTTTGAGGTGAGTCTGATAATTTTGCTCGAAATTCTTGATATTCGGGGGTGAAGATGATTCCATGATGTGCAACCTCGTTAGTCTGTTAAAAACCCCGACATTGGGGCTGAGGTGCAGTTTAATTCTTTGCAAGGCTAATGAGAATGGCTTTTCTCCGCGTAGCGGCTTCGTCCAACTGAGCGTTTAATCAGATCGGTATTTTTGGATAGAGTCCACTTATGTAATGGCCTCTGGGATCGTGATCATGAAGATGAAGCAATCAAATTAGCCAACCCGTTCTATAAGGCACTTACTGATAGCACATGGAAAAAATTGCTAATTGAACCCGATATATCTTTTCCACATTTCACAAGTAATTCTTGTGATCTATTGTTCAAATATTTGACTGAAAATAAATCTCGATTAGATGATTTCATTAGGTTGGAATCTACTTGAACACCCCCGCACAAAAATGCCAACTTCATCCGAAGTGCGGCAGGATGGTCTGAGCTTGCGAAGCCCATCAATTGCGTGGGGTGCAAACGCGACCGATGCGCCTCGTTCCTCGGCGCATCCTACTGTTTTGCCCGTTCCCAAGTTCCAGCGCGGTAGCTTTGGGTGTGAGGCAAATAACATGCCCCAAGTATGTACAGCGTTTTCATCTTCACATCGTATCTAAAAATGACGGATATTGACAACGCTGATTCAGGAAAATGCCTTATGCAAACACATCCATCATCAAGTAACCATTTGATGTTAAAACGCTGTATTTGATGTTGAAAACGCTGTAAAATGAACACCCCTGCCCAACAATCCAACTTCATATCTGCCCAAGAATACCTTGAAGGTGAAGAATACACACAGACCCGCCATGAGTACATCAACGGTGCGATCTATGCGATGGGCGGGGCAAGCGACAAACATGGTCTAATTGCCGGGAATGTCAGTGCTGTCTTGAACATCCGCCTGCCGGAAAGTTGCCAAGTATTCCAGTCAGACATGAAAACCCACATCAAAACGCAAACGCAAGAAATTTTTTATTATCCTGATGTATTGGTTTCTTGTGCCCAAGATGATCGCGAAACATATTATCGCAACAAGCCTACCCTAATTGTCGAAGTGTTGTCGCCTTCCACCGAACGCTTGGATCGTTACGAGAAATTTTTCAACTACCAGTCCTTGGACAGCTTGCAAGAATACCTATTGATTGAGCAACGCTACCGGTTAGTTGAAATATATCGACGTTCTAAGAAATGGCAACGGGAAATTGTCAACGAAGGAGTTGTCCAATTGGAATCGGTCAGGCTGGCGATTTCTATGGATGAAATATACCGCCGTGTCAACTGGGACTGACTGCCAGCCCTAATGTACAGCGTTTTTTCGTAACAAAGAAAAATAATAAAGGACACTCAATCAAATCATCCTGTGTGTGAATTGCTTTGCAAAATGATATAACTCAACAAGTAACTCTTCGATATTAAAAACGCTGTAAAATGCTGTAAATGATTACCTACAACCCACAACACGCCCTTGAATTGCTGCGCTTAGGCTCAGGCCGGGAAGATGCCAGCTTCCGCGAAGGCCAAGAAGAAGCAATACGCCATATCGTCGAGGGACAGAGCCGCCTGCTGGTGGTGCAGAAGACGGGCTGGGGCAAGAGTTTCGTCTACTTCATCGCCACCAAACTGTTGCGCGAAGCGGGTTATGGCCCTGCCCTGCTGGTTTCCCCGCTGCTGTCTTTGATGCGCAACCAAATCGCCGCCGCCGAACGCATGGGTGTGCGGGCCACTACGATCAATTCGGACAACCAAGACGATTGGGGCGGGATCGAGGAAAAGCTGAATAGGGACGAAACCGACATCCTGCTGATTTCGCCTGAACGCCTGGCGAACGGGCGTTTCCGCACCCAAGTCTTGGCTGGCATAGCGCCACGAATTGCCCTGCTGGTGATTGACGAGGCGCATTGCATTTCCGACTGGGGGCACGACTTTCGCCCGCATTACCGGTTGCTAGAGCGTATCGTCAGAACCTTGCCGCCCACTTTGCGGCTATTAGCGACAACGGCCACCGCCAACAACCGGGTGATGGATGACCTCATGGCGGTGCTTGGCCCTAATTTGACAGTGTCGCGTGGCGATTTGAACCGCGCCTCTTTGACCCTGCAAACCTTGCGCTTGCCTGGCCAGGCAGAGCGTCTGGCATGGCTGGCAGGGCAGATGGCCGCCTTGCCGGGGCATGGCATTATTTATACGTTGACGGTGCGCGATGCCAACCTAGTCGCTGACTGGTTAAAATTGCAGGGGTTTAACGTCGAAGCCTACACGGGCGAGACCGGCGAACGCAGGGAAGCACTCGAACAAGCCCTGCTCGACAACCGGGTCAAGGCACTGGCCGCCACGACCGCCTTGGGGATGGGTTATGACAAGCCTGACTTGGCTTTTGTCATCCATTACCAGATGCCTGGTTCGGTGGTTGCTTATTACCAACAAGTGGGACGCGCCGGACGCGCCTTGGATGCCGCTTATGGCATCTTGCTCAGTGGCGAGGAAGAGACCGACATTAACGACTATTTCATCAAGAGCGCCTTCCCGACGCGGGAGGAGGTTGCCGAGGTACTCAGGGTTCTGGAAGCGGCTCCGCAAGGTTTGTCGGTGCCCGAACTGATGGGGCGGGTCAATCTTAGCATGGGCCGCATCGAAAAGACCGTTGCCTTGCTTGCGCTTGAATCACCCGCGCCCATCGCCAAGCATGAAAGCAAGTGGCAATTGACTGCGGCGCGGCTGAGTGAAAACTTTTGGCAGCGGGCGGTGCGCCTAACCGCCTTGCGCCGCGAAGAGCAAGCCCAGATGCAAAAATACGTAGCGCTGACGGAAGGACATATGGCCTTCCTGATTAAGGCACTCGACGGCGACCCCAGACTGGTCAAGCCACCTGCCTTGCCGCCCTTGCCTAGTCAAATCGACCCTAAGCTGTTTCAAGATGCCATTGCCTTTTTGCGCCGCACCAGTTTGGATTTGGAACCGCGCAAAATATGGCCAGCGGGTGGCATGCCGCATTATGGCATTAAGGGTAAGATAGCAGCCGAACATCTGCCGCAACCGGGCAAAGCCTTGTGTTTCTGGAATGACGCAGGCTGGGGTGATTGGGTACGGCGAGGCAAATTACAGGATGGCCGTTTTGCGGACGAGTTGGTCGAGGCTTGCGTCAAGCTGTTCCGGCAGTGGAATCCGCAGATTGGACCTACCTGGGTGACTTGCATTCCTTCGCTGCGCCACCCCGATTTAGTGCCAGATTTCGCAGCCCGTCTGGCCGCAGCCTTGGAATTGCCGTTTCATACTGTGCTGGCAAAAACCGAGCATAGGCCCGAGCAAAAGACTATGGCAAACAGCGTCCAACAAGCTCGCAATGTCGATGGCTCACTGGCCGTTTGCGTGGCTAGGCTGCCACGGCGTGGACCGGTGCTGCTAGTGGATGACTTGGTGGATTCACGCTGGACTGTTACCGTTGCCGCCTGGCTGTTGCGCACTCACCGCAGCGGTGAGGTCTGGCCTTTGGTTCTTGCCCAGGCTGGTCACGATCAATGAGTTCCGCTTTATCCCTCAACACACAGGCCATTTTGCTGCTCACCGCCCCCCTGATCGCAGGCAGGGGCACGGCTGCGGTCGATTTGCTGACACACGGGGAATACAAACGCTTAGCCCGTTACCTGCGCGACATCCAGCACCAACCGGCGGATTTTTTGTCGCCCGACTCGGCAGAACTGACACGCGCCTGCACTGGCGTGATTGATGAACAGAGATTGCAGCGTTTGCTGGAGCGTGGCTTTTTGTTGAGCCAAGTGGTGGAACACTGGCAAACCCGCGCCATCTGGGTGGTAAGCCGCGCCGATAGCGAATATCCGCGCCGCTTGAAAGCGCGTTTACGCGAAGATGCCCCGGCGTTAATCTATGGCTGTGGTGAGAGGGGCTTGCTGGACACTGGCGGTCTGGCTGTGGTGGGTTCACGCCATGTGCACGAGTCCATCGTCGACTACAGCATGGAAATGGGCCGTCTTTGTGCGCAATCGGGGCGTACGCTGGTTTCCGGCGGTGCCAAAGGCATCGACCAAGCGGCAATGCGGGGTGCGTTGCAAGCCGGCGGGAAGGTCTGTGGCATATTGGCCGATAGCCTGGAAAAAACAGCGCTGAATCGGGAGCACCGCAACCTGTTGCTGGCTGGGCGCTTAGTATTGGTTTCCCCCTATGACCCTAGCGCTGGCTTCAACATCGGCAATGCCATGCAGCGCAACAAGCTCATTTATGCTCAGGCAGACGCGGGCCTGGTCGTCAACTGCGATGTCGACCAAGGCGGAACTTGGGCAGGAGCGGTTGAACAATTGGATAAATTGCGCTGGACTCCGGTCTACACTCGCTCAACTGGGGAACTGGGTAAAGGCTTGTCGGCACTGCTGGAAAAAGGGGCGCTGCCTTGGCCTAATCCTGTCGATGCCGAAGGATTCAATGCCCTATTCGAGACGGCTAAGGCACCAAGACCCACGGATGGGCCGTTGGATTTATTTCCGAACTGAAATACAGCGTTTTCATCTTTAAAAACCAACTAAAAATGATTATTCACTGATGTTACGCAGTCATCGCTAGAGGATGGCAACTTGTGGAGTGCGGCGACTCGTCGCCGCTGGACGCAAAAGGCGGCGACGAGTCGCCGCACT
>CAIZPP010000048.1 GCA_903934875.1 uncultured Methylococcaceae bacterium | reverse complement strand
TGCCGCCAATGATAATCAAAGTAATCAATGAACATAAAAAACGCTGTATTCGCCAATATCGTGCGAGACCCCCTATTTTGGCACAGAACCGCCGATCTAAGGGCCAAGCTGGTGCTTGGCGTTCCCATTGGGAGCGCCAAGCACCAGCTTGGCGAAGGTATTGCTACTTAGCAGTTTGCACTTTCTGGAGTGTGGCGACTCGTCGCCGCTCGGTAATAAAGGCGGCGGGGAGTCGCCGCACTCCACAACTTAATTCTCCCCCTCAAACCGCTGGGCTGGACGAGGATTAGCCGCTCATGCTTCGACTGCGCTCCACATGAACGGCTGATGCCTGGGATTTTCTTTATTCCTGCATACGTACTCGACCGACTGGCACACAATCGTTTAACATCCACTATTATTCAAACTATTGTCGTCCTTGCGGGTCTACGCAGCAATAAAACCAATTCCCGCGAATTTATTGGACAAATCGCCATCGACACCAATTTGGAGACCAGCGCAGCCATGTTCATCCTCCCCGTCGTCTTGCTAGTTTTATTGCCGGTAAATTGTTGGGCCGGTGAAAGTGGCACAACGCTCCCCATTGATATGACCCGACATTGGGTCGGTTACACTGCACTTGTATTATTCTTTGCCGCCTATGTGCTGGCGATGCTGGAAGAGTCCACCTTATTGCATAAGTCCAAGCCCATCGTCTTTGCGGCCAGCTTGGTTTGGGTTTTGATCGCTTCTGTCTATGTGGCAGACGGTCTGCAGGAGGTGTCTAGGCGCGCTTTCCGCTCCACGCTGGAAGGATATGCCGGCCTGTTCCTGTTCATCCTGGTGTCGATGACTTACCTCAATGCAATGGAGCAGCGGGGCGTGTTCGACAATCTGCGCATACGGCTACTCAGCCGAGGCTATGGCTACCGCAAACTGTTCTGGATCACCGGAATCCAATCGTTTTTTTTGTCTTCCGTGTGCAACAACATGACGACCGCTTTGTTGATGGGGGCCGTGGTAATGGCAATGGCCGGAAACAACCGCCGGTTCATTACCATTGCCAGTGTGAATATCGTCATTGCCACCAACGCGGGGGGGTCTTTCAGCCCGTTCGGCGACATTACCACGTTTTTGGTATGGCAGAAAGGCATCGTCCCGTTCACACATTTTTTCTTCCTGCTGCTGCCCTCCATCGTCAATTATTTAGTCCCCGCTTCCATCATGCATTTTTGGGTGCCGAAGGAGCATCCGCAGTATGCGGGCGAACCCATACCCCTGCAGCATGGTGCCTTGGGCATCATCGTGCTGTTCTTTTTGACCATTGCCACCACGGTGTGTTTCGAGCAATTCCTAGGGCTGCCGCCAGCCGCTGGCATGGTGGCCGGACTCACTTATCTGAGCTTTTACTTCTTCTACCTGTATAAGGTTCGCGTAGGCGACCATCGCTTTGCCAATAAGGCCAAGCAAACTGCAACGAAGAAAAGAGGGGCCGCAACTTACGACGCGGTTACGCCGTTCCTGGCGGTCGAAACGAAAGCCCACTTTGATGTTTTCCATAGTGTGGCTCACTTGGAGTGGGATACCTTATTGTATTACTATGGCATCATGGTCGGTGTGGGCGGTTTGAGTTTCATGGGTTATCTGGCGCTGACTTCAAAGTTTCTCTATACCGACCTTGACCCCTCCATCGCAAATATCCTAGTGGGAGTCGTTTCGGCTTTCATAGACAACGGCACGATCATGTATACCGTGCTGACGATGGCTCCGAAAATATCGGAAGGGCAGTGGTTACTGGTGACACTGACGGTAGGGGTG
Source organism: uncultured Methylococcaceae bacterium (assembly GCA_903934875.1). Lineage (GTDB taxonomy): Bacteria > Pseudomonadota > Gammaproteobacteria > Methylococcales > Methylococcaceae > Methylumidiphilus. The sequence continues at coordinate 3,361 of CAIZPP010000048.1, read as the reverse complement.
GGTGGAAGCCTGCTGGCGATTGGTTCGGCGGCCGGGATAGGGCTATTGGGCCAGACCAAAGGCGCTTACTCGTTCGTCTCGCATTTGAAGTGGACGCCTGCCATCGCCTTGGGGTACGCAGCCTGTATTTGGGTGCATTTTCTGGTTAATGCCGCTTTTTTCTAATTTAAAAAGCTATGTCCAATTTGTCCCTGCATGGATTTGGTGCGCTGCGCCACCCCAATTTTAGTTTTTTTTTAACCGCCCGTTTTTTCGCCACCCTGGCCGTGCAAATGCAGGGCGTGGCGGTAGGCTGGCAAGTCTACTCCCTGTCCGGCAACCCCTTGGACTTGGGCTTCATTGGACTGGCGCAATTCCTCCCCTTTTCAATCTTGGTGTTGGTCGCGGGGCAGATTGCCGACCGCGCCGACCGCCGTTTGATCCTGTTTCTGTGCTACGCGGTGGAATGCCTGTGCGGAATCCTGCTGCTCGATTTTACCCTGACCGGGCAGCAGGCAGTTTGGCCGGTGTTCGCGGTGATGGCTCTGTATGGCTCGGCGCGTGCGTTCATGATGCCCACAGGCCAAGCCATGATGCCCAATCTGGTGCCGGCTGAGAGTTTCGCCAATGCCGTCGCGCTGAGTTCATCCAGCTTCCAAATTGCCACCTTGACCGGCCCTACTTTGGGCGGGTTGCTGTATCTGTTGGGGCCGGAGGTGGTGTATTTCAGCGTTGCCTGTCTGTTGCTGTGCTCCCAGATTCTGACCCTGCTAGTCCGTGTCGAACGGCGGGCCGCCAGCACCACGCCTGCTACTTGGCGCACCCTGTTGGAAGGCTTGCATTTCGTTTGGAACAAACCCATCGTCTTGGGGGCAATTTCGCTGGATTTGTTCGCCGTGCTGTTTGGCGGGGCGACGGCGCTATTGCCCGCCGTTGCCAGTGACATATTGCATGTGGGTCCGACCGAACTCGGCCTGTTGCGCACGGCCCCAGGGCTAGGCGCGACACTGACGGCCATCACGCTGGCCTTTTTCCCCATTTCGCGCCGTGTCGGGCGCTGGATGTTCGATGGCGTTGCCTTGTTCGGCGTGGCGACGATTCTGTTCGGCCTGTCAAACAATCTGTATTTGTCCCTTGCCGCCTTGGCCTTGCTCGGGGTCGGCGATATGGTCAGCGTCTATATCCGGCAGATGCTGGTGCAGTTGGAGACCCCGGATGCCATCCGTGGCCGGGTCAGCGCGGTAAACTCGGTATTCATCGGCGCATCCAACGAATTAGGCGAGTTTGAGTCCGGGATGGCTGCGGCCTGGCTAGGCGTTGCGCCTTCTATCATCGCCGGCGGCATCGCAACCCTAGTGGTCGTCTTATTCTGGGTGCGCGTGTTTCCCTCTTTGCGTGGGATGGAGCATTTTCCCCATCCTAGGCGTTGAGTTACAGGGTTTTACTGTCGTAGCCCGGTGGAGCCGCTTGGCAAGCGCAATCCGGGATAACGTGGTCAGTTGTCTACGCCGCCTCGCGCAAGGGGTAGTGCATGACAATCTCGTCAAAAGGCGTGAATAGTTTGCCTTCCACGTTTTCCAACAAGCCCAATTCGGTTAATAGCCTGATGTCTTCTTGGAGCTTGGGATATTCATCTTGAGTTTGACTCGCTAACTGGCGGCTATCCAAGCCTTCATGATTAGCCACAAACCGTAGCAACTCCATACGTTGGGCGGTTAATGTGTTATGCAATTGATGGAATGAGGCAAAGTTAAGCCTCGCATTCGCATCCGGTAGCGATTCGCCCGCATCGACCCGCTCCGCCCATGCCAATAGCGCGACCTGCTCGGCTTGTGGGTCAACGATCCCGATTTCAATGCGATTCATTCGATTGCTCCTGATAGCATTTCAATGTCATTTGCAAAGTCAGCAAGGAGCTTTGCTAGAGATTCAAATAGGTAGGGGAATTCTGTTTCAGCAGGGCCGACGTGCCGATGGTCGCCTTTGCCTTTTTCGTTATCGTAGCGGACGATGGTTTGCCCGTTCAAACCGCAATAAAGGCGATATTTAAAGCGATGGACACCGTCATCGTTTGATTTGGGCAACTGCCAAATCCTCCGTTGGATTATACGCCCATCACTCAGTACGGTTTTGGTATCCAGCAATAAGTGCGCTTTCATAGGATCAGCTTAGGTCATCCTGCTTGTTTATGCAACTGGTTGATCGTCCTCATGGTCTCCTCTCATCGTTATACACAAGTGCCGATGTTTGATAAAACGCCGTCATTCCGGTCATGGATGCCGGAATCCAGCGTCCAAGGATGGCAAACCGCGGGTTACGGCAAGCCTAACGTAAACTTGATGCTTCACGTCCCTGTGATTGGATTCCTGCATCCCTGCTGGAATGACGGCATTTGTGGCTCGGCGCGACTTGTGTATAACGATGATCGGTTTTCGTGGGAATGCATCATGTGACGCTCCCACGTCACCACCGCCGGAGCGATTCAATCTGCCTGCTGGACTTGCTCACGACGGACTCGGGCGCAGCGGAAGCCGATGAGGTCGTTGCGGAGGTAGCGGACGTAGTGGAGACGGAACGCAGAACGGCAGCCCCCCGCGACGATGCCCCAAGACCCGCCGCGTAGCACATTCTCCGCGTTAGTGTCCGGCCCTGTTGGATTCCTCACCGTGCCTAGTGACTGGCAGGTTTGATAATAAGCTTCACTATACCCATCGGCACCCCATCCCAGACATTGCCGGCCAAGTCCAGCACCCCTTCCGGTGTTGCGCCTAAAGGATAGACCCCGACGGGGGTTGGATTACCCACATTGCTGATGTAATTCAACCGTTCTGCCGTGGGTTCATCATCGCCCCAAGGAAAAGGACGGGCAGTGCTGCCCCGTGCGGCCCATTCCCATTCCGCCTCGGTCGGCAGGCGTATCACCTCTCCGGGTTGCAGCCGCCCAAGCCGCCGGGAACGTTCGCTGAACCAAGCACAATAAGCCATCGCCTCATACCAAGACACACCCACCACTGGGCGGTTTTGATGTTCAAGCTGCTGTTGCCAGTCTGCCGGTTCTTGCCACCGGCCAAAGTATTCTGGCAGCCACCAAGCCGCTTCGGCATAGCCGTCATCATCCATGAACACAGCGTATTCCTGTACCGTAACCGGGTAGCGGCCGATTTTAAAACCCTCCACTTCAACCCAGTGCAGGCGAGATTCGTCTTCGTAAGCTTCAGGGTCGTAATTTGGTGCTGTTGGGTCTTGCTTCTGCGCCCCCATCAAGAACAGACCAGTGGGCAGTTCCACCCAGTTTAGCTTATCGTCTGCCAAACGCGGATCACCCGCCCGCCCCAGCGCTTCCGCCGCTGCTATGCGCAGCTTGACTGGCACGGATTTGGAT
>CAIZPP010000047.1 GCA_903934875.1 uncultured Methylococcaceae bacterium | reverse complement strand
TGAAGGAAACTGAAGGTGGCACATCGGTTGCGAGTGTTGCGCTTCGCCATTTGGCGCAGCCTACGGTTTTACGACCCTTGCCGTACCTTGCAGACAAGGAAAAGCCTTTATTTGAGGAGCCCAACGGCCAAGCTAAGGGGCGCGGCGATGGGAACTAGGATCGAAGACGAGAGCGTTGAACCGCGTCCCCTTGAGCGCCGGGTTGGGCTGGTGGACGGTGCGACAACGCCGGGGACCGAGGGCTTTGGCTCTTTACTGACGAGCATTGAGTGGTTGCCTGATTTGGACGCTCATTGGCAAAGAGTTAAAGAAAAGATTGAAGCAGGCGAAAGGTTGACAAGCCTTGATCAGCCTTGGGCCAATAAGCAGGGAGAGGTGACAATTGGCTCTGTGTTGGCCTATTGCGCGGCAATAACCGACCCAACAACCAGTTTTTTTCTGAAAATAGTTTATTATCATGTAGGGCAACGTGGAAACCTTGATACTATTGTTTTGGAACCCGTAAATGGGAAGGAATCTCACTTAACGAAAGTGGTTTAACACCAGTTCCATTGAGTTTTTCCTGTATTAATTCTAGGATTTGCGTCTCTGTTAAATTGGAAGCCACAGCAAAAATATAAGCATTTAGTTCACGTTGATAATTGACAGGCATCGCGTTTGGTATATCTGACAGGGCTAAATCGGCGGCTTTTTTAGTTTTTTGATTGTAGTTTTCTAGCCAAAATATATGTGGTTGCATGGTCCTGAAAATTCCTAGTGAGGATTGTTGAAATGAAAAAGCTAAAAAATGTGCCCAACGGCCAAGCTAAGGGGCGCGGCGATGGGAACTAGGGTCGAAGACGAGAGCGTTGAACCGCGTCCCCTTGAGCGTCGGGTTGGGCGGGTGGACGGTGCGACAACGCCGGGGACCGAGGGCTTTGGCTCTTCGGACTCTAACATCCGGCGCAATGCGCGGAGTACCGCTATTGCGCCCTACGGACCTGGCTCTTGGCTTGTAACCATCCGGCCCTTATTTTGTTTTGCAATATCTCAAAAGTTTAAGAATTTCCAATTCTAGTGTTTTCAAGTCTTCTACAGTTGAAAATGTTTTCACTGGTCCTTTGTTTTGTGGCAACAAGTAGGTTGTATGTTTAAAGCATTTGCAATAGTCTTCTATATCTTGGCAATATCTTCTAATGCGGAAGCCACCCAAGAAAACCTTAAACTCGACCAATTGTTCTCGGGTAGGACTGTAAGTAATGGGTCTATTGCCTTTAATGCCGTCCAATTGCTTCAACAGGGCTTGTCTAATAGGGATGGCGACATTATTGAATTCGGTACGTCTGTCTTTGTCGATGGTAAGCCGGTTGCCAATCAGCATTCCGACAAGGACCCCTGCGCCAGTAATAAGCTCGGGGGCTTCGCTGAAAACGCTATGAATGTTATGGAGTGCGTTGCCTATGACGAACATCAAGACCCAGTTTTCCTAAAATTATTTCTGTGGACCATATTTGGAGTGTTATGCGGGTATGGCACATTTAGCCCACGGACAAAGCCCAACAGAATAGGATTTAAGCCTCGCATGGACAAAACTAGAACTCCGAAGAAGCCGCCCAACTTTATATTGGACACACCAACAGGCTACGCCAAGGTGCCCAACGCCCAAGCTAAGCGGCCCGCGCAGGAGAACCTAGAATGAACAACGAAACATCGAACGCGGGTCCGCTTGAGCGACCGGTTGGGCGGGCGGATGGGGAGACAATGCCGGGGACCGAGGGCTTTGGCTCTTCAGACTCTAACATCCGGCGCAATACGCGGAGTACCGCTGTTGCGCCTTACGGCCTTGCCGGGGGAAGGGACGGGGCCTGGGTTGCAGGGCTTTTGCTCTTTGCTTCCTCCACCACGGCGGATTATCGCTTGCGCTCCGAATCTGCCTTACGAGTTACGAGTTGAAAAATACATAAAAAGTAAAGTATAAAAAAAAGCAACTTTCGCTAACAATTATTTAATGTCATAGGAAAAATATTTTATGAAAACTATCAAACTAAATTTTGATATATTAAATGGATTGGTTATGGAATGGGAAAATATTGCAAGAAACAAATTTGATTGCATTAAACATACAGATGATCCGACGGGTATACAGTTGTTAAACAACGGTGCTATGTGTTATTTCAATTGTGCTTCAAAACTTAGGGAAGTCCTATCAATGCCCCGGCCTGAGATTTTAACCACTGAAGGAGAAGATCAAAAGTAAAAGATACTGCTGGCTTTAGAACGGTAGATTTAGCTTTTTTCCATAGGGTCTCATCTTGAATAGAATCTGCAAAATCTTGACCATTCCATGTAAGTCTGTGAACTTGAACTTCAAAAATCCCATCTAAACTATCAATTATATTTCCTTCAATAAGTCCAGCTTCAATTAAAAGACGAATATGCTCATTAACTACATCCTGATCGTATTCATCAGGATATTCAAGCCCAACTGGTAAAGAATTAGCTGGTAACTCTCTTATTTCTAGTATTATTTTACGAACTAAATCAAAATCTCTTTTCATTTTATAAAAATATGAATGTTAAAAATAAAACGCCAAACGTGCTAAAAACCAATCCCCACGATGATGGCGGAACCAAGACCCGAGCGCCCAACGCCCGAGCTAAGGGGCGCGGGCGGACGGAGTAGGGGAAAAACACCAAAGCGCAACCCCGCGTCCCCTTGAGCGCCGGGTTGGGCGGCCGGGGCTGGAGGAATCGCCGGGGGTGCATGGCTTTTGCTCTTTGTTCCCCATCATTCTACGGCCCTGCCCCCTTTGTTTGTTTCTCGCCAATAGTTTCGGGAGGTTACTTGAAAAACACCAAAGCGAAACCTTCTTCACCCTTATCAAATTGGGTTCTAATTTCATATCTCCCTTGCCTCCTCGAATCTATGACAGCAATTTTATCCTTTTCAGAGAGTTCAGATACGAGTGCTAGTAGCATCATAAGTCGTGTTGGTTCACCATCGGGAGCGTCCACGTAGTTCTCAGCGTCCGCTTTGTGCTTACACCAGATACGGAATAGTTCAAGGTAAGCCCCTTTATCTACCAACATGTCGACCACATCCCGATGCCCCTCCTGAGAAGCAAATTTGATAGCCTTTCCGTTGCCGGCATTGACATCCGCACCAGCAGCAAGCAACATCGCTACGACTTCACTGTGTCCAAGTGCTGAGGCTCGTATGAGGGCGGTCTCTCCATCGCTCGTCCGTGCGTCAACATCGGCTCCTTTAGCCAAAAGAAGTTGAACAATCTTGTGTCGGCCAGTAGACGAGGCCGCGATAAGTGCTGTCCAGTCTTCAGGACCTTTGGCGTTGACATCGCCCCCACGTTCAAGAAGCGATTGGACCAAATCCACTTCTCCATAATAAGCGGCGCGTTCCAAAGCACCGCCATCACCAGTAGGTTTTGCTACCTCCACTGCTGATTTCAAATCTGCAGAATTCGGGGTGCGGATCAGTGTGCCCCCCGTGGGCCTAGCTATAGTCGCAGCATGTTTCGAACCAGTAAAGAATAGTTTGATGAAATCGAACATAAGAGTCTCCTTGGTGTAAGACACTAATTGGGCAAGCACTGAAATTTCCTCGGAAAGCAACATGTAGTCCACATGCAACCCCAACTCTTCGTATAACGGGCATCACTATCAAAACACTCAAAAAACAAATAGGGCAATCAAAGTTATACCCTTTCTAATCCGCTGGCCGTCCCGGTTGCCCAAGCCCGCCCTGCCTGACGATTGCGGTGCCCAACGGCCAAGCTAAGCGGCGCGGCGGGAAAGCCTTGCCACGGAGCCGAAACGTAACCCCGCGTCCGCTTGAGCGCCGGGTTGGGCGGCCGAGCAGCGAGAGGAAGCCGTGGTTGCATGATTTTGCTCTTTGCTCCCCTATTCGGCGCAATACGCGGAGTACCGCTATTGCGCCTTTACCGCGTTGCATGAACGTTGGGTCAGTCATCGGCTACGAATAACTTCGACAATTTCGGTGGCAATTTCTTCAATGGTGTGAGTTGCGGTGTTGCGAGCCAATTTGTCGGCGAGCGATGGGCTGAACTTGATGACTTCTTGTTTCGTGATGCTATGCCAAATCGGAAGGAGAACCTGTTCGCCACCTACCGCACGAGTCACAAGACCATCGAGTTCATAGTTTGCCCATCCCTTGCCAAGAAATGTCTTCGATAGAACAACGACACCAAAGCGACTATTTGCAAGCCCTTTGTCGATCTTTCTCCTTAAGCTATCGCCAATTTTCAGTTCAAACTCGTCGTACCAAACGCTCAAGCTGGCGGCCTGTAGTGCGTTGGCGAGCGGACGGACGACTTCATCTTTGTCTTCTGATGCGTGAGAAATGAATACGTCAAACTCACGCTCGTCATCTTCTGGTGGAAACCCGCTTCGGTCATGATGTCCCTGCACTAATGAAGGAACTGACGACAGTGGGGTTTCTCTCAGGGGCGCTAACGCACCAGGAAGAATTCTCATGGAGTGTCGAACCGTCCCGCTGTGACCGCCCATATCAATGACGAGATACCAATGACCAGAGTTCGGTACTTGCAGGCGCACTGGCGACCTAGTCGCGTGGCCTCCGAAGTATTTGTACTGCCGCCCCGACTTATACGCACTGTAGTTTGAGCTATCAACGAGAAAGACATTGGCAGCATTGCCGGACAGTGTGACCTCGACAATCTCTCCACCGGAGAGATTTTTCAAATCGTAGTAGCTAAAGTTCATTTATACCTCAGGAAAGGCCCAACGCTCAAGCTAAGCGGCACGGGCAGGAGGAACTATGAGTAACACACAAAACGTTGACCCGTGTCCGCTTGAGCGACCGGTTGGGCGGGTGGACGGTGAGATAATGCCGGGGACCGAGGGCTTTGGCTCTTCGGACTTGGAAATGGTGCGCGATGCGCACCCTACAAGGCTAAGGCGTCGAATTAAGACCATGTCGAATCATATATGTCTGCCTCGCTATATCGATAATTATTATCAGTATTATAAAGAAATTCACGAAGGAATTCATTTTTTTGAGCGGCCTTTTCTATTTTGTCTCCATATTTAAATGCCAAACCCATTGCAAAAAGAAATGCTGCGGGGCCAGTTAGGCTAATTGAAGATGCAATTAATGCTGCTTTCCAAGTAAGAATATTCGCGGAAGAGCCTAAGCCCTTAAGAAGCAATTCATCTGCTTTTTTAGGGTCTTTCTCTGATAACGCAAATCCTTGTATTATGTTAAGTGCCGCATCTGCATATCCAACTTCAGCAATAATATCAGAAAGTTTATCCGGGTCGCTAAATGCATTCACAATGTCTGTTTTTTTATCGCCAGTAATGTTGGCCGAGGCACAAATCTTTTCAGCCAACTCGTTACGATCATCACGACTTTTAGTCTTGATAGATTCAATGGCGCTAGAAATGTCATCATTTATCATGGCTTTCTCTCAGTCTGGTTGTTGATACTTTAAAATAGGCAAAATGTGCTGTTTTGCCCATTTTTTGTTTTAGCCTAACGCCCGAGCTAAGGGGCGCGGGCGGACAAAACTAGGGGAAACAGGCCAAAGCATAACCCCGCGACCCCTTGAGCGCCGGGTTGGGCTGCCGCTTTGGGAAAGGAAGCCGGGGTTTCATGGCTTTTGCTTTTCGCTCTTTTCGTCGGGCGCAACCCAAAGAAACGCGCCCTACCTACCCGGCTATGGATGCAAATAATGCCCCATGAAATTGCCGCGCCAGTTCACTGGCTTTCCGTTGTCGCAGCAAGAATGTACAACTGAAACTTTATCACCTGCGTTCAAATAAAAAGTGGCGGTATTTGACATAGTAAGCGCAGAATTACCGCCCACACTCCAAGCAGTTGTAACCGCATTGGTATTTTCACCGACAAAGCCTCCGTTGATCGCAAAGCCGACATCCAGGACTTGATTGCCGGGCTGGACAACAGTCATCACCATGTATGAAAAGTAATAGTATCCAGCAATTGGGGCGGTAAACGTGCCGTTAGTAGCATTATATCCACTGCCTAGATTGATGCTGGGTTGACCCAAGACAAAAAAACCTCCGTAGTTTGGGTAACTGGCTGAATTTTGCCAACCTAAAGACACCGCAAAAATAGGCGTGGTATTCGTGTTGCATTGCCAATTGCTTCCATCAAATTGCAATGCCTTGCCGACACCCAAGCAGGTCGGGGGGAGCGGGGAGTTGGCACCTGCCGGGCCTTGCGGACCTGTAGAGCCAGTTAGACCTTGAGCGCCTGCGGGGCCAGGCAGACCTTGAAGCCCATTCGGACCCGCTGGGCCTTGCGCACCGGTCGCACCTTGTGGTCCGACCGGACCTGTCGCACCCGTGCTGCCCTTTGCTCCGGCTGGTCCAATAGGGCCTGCCGGACCTGTCGCGCCCGTGGGTCCAACGGCTCCGATAGTGAAATCCCATGTTTGTTGACCCACGGGTACGGGCAATGTGTCATTTGTGTACGTGCTGACCTGCAAAGACCAATCCCCCGGACTGCAAAATGCCGGACTACCGGGGCATTCAACCACAAGAGTAGTAGCGGTTTGCGACACGGTTGCCAGCCTGACACCGCCTAGCGTGACTATCGTATTGCCAGTGCTGCTTAAGCCATTACCCTTGATCGTAATTTGGGAAAAGGTCGGATCAATTGTAACGCTTTCGATTCCAGTGGATAAATCAGAAAAAGCGTTGTTGCTTGCCATCAACGCAAAAAGACATAAAATCAATTTCTTCATTCTATCCGCCTTCTGTAGTGAACTAAAAAAAAGAAAGCCCAACGCCCGAGCTAAGCGGCGCGGCGGGAAAGCCTCGCCACGGAGCCGAAACGTAACCCCGCGTCCGCTTGAGCGAACGGTTGGGCGCTGGGGCAGG
>CAIZPP010000046.1 GCA_903934875.1 uncultured Methylococcaceae bacterium | reverse complement strand
TTTAAGGTTAAGCCGTTCGTGGTGAGCTTGTCGAACCATGAACGGCTTAACCGTCCACCCTTCGACAAGCTCAGGACTCAGGGGGAACGGCATTGGAAGACGTTTTTGCGTGAGTCTTAACTCACTCAAACCAGCCACTCAATGACAAAATCAGAGGGTTCCAACGATGGCGACTCGGCTATGGCGAAGGCATTGACACTAATCCCAGCCTCAATGACCGCACGGGGATCACCGCATACCAAAGGATGCCATTGCGGCAGACTTTTCCCCTCAGCCAGCAGCCGGTAGGCACAGGTGGATGGCAACCAGTGGAACTGGGTGAACCCTGCCCTAAGGTCAAGACAGCCTTCCACCAATTCGCACCTTTTTGTGTAGCGCGTACAACGGCAAGACTCAATGTCCAACAGACGGCAGGCAATACGGGTGAAAAAAATTTCACCAGTGTCCTCGTCTTCCAACTTATGCAGGCAACACCTTGCGCAGCCGTCACACAAGGACTCCCACTCGGAATCAGTCATTTCCGCCAGCGTTTTCAACTGCCAAAAATTTTTATTGTTGCCCAATGCCCATCCACACCCTGAAAATTACAGCTTTGCTCAAAGCCATTGACAAAGCAAGAAGTAACTCGGAATATTTACACCAAAATGACTTGCTCCTAATTATAGCTTACAACAGGAGCGCCCTATAACCACAACCTACAACGTAGCAACCAAGAGACCAGCAAGTTATGGGCAACGCATTACGAGATCAGCTACTGAAAGCAGGGCTGGTAAACGAGAAACAAGTCAAAAAAGCCGAGAAGGAAAAACACAAGGAAACCCGCCAACAAGGGCACGGCAAAACAAACCAGCCCGACGGGGACAAGCAGCGCAGCCAGCAAGCGAAAGAACAGAAGATGGAGCGCGACCGGCAACTCAACCAGCAACGCCAACTGGAGGCTGAAAAGAAGGCCCTATACGCACAAATTCGCCAACTGGTGGAACAAAACCGCATCCCTAAGGGTGATGGCGACACGCCTTATAATTTTATTGACCAGGGCAAGGTCAAACGGCTTTATGTTTCCGACCCAGTCAGGGAGCGCATAACGACCGGCCGGCTGGCCATCGTCCGGCTGGACAAAGAATACGAATTGGTTGCCCCCGACATTGCCGAAAAAATCCAAGCCCGCATTGCCGACAGCGTGGTCGTCTTTAATGAGCCAAAACAGCAGCAACCATCTGCAACACCAGAGGAGGACCCTTATGCGAAATTCCAAGTGCCTGATGATTTGATGTGGTGACAGCGTTTTCCACATCTAATAATGACTTGAAAAAATCGTTATGTTTCATCAACGCGACATGCACACGCACAACTAGACAAGCCCCGAATCTTTCCAAAGCGCGGCGGCGTATTCCAAACTGATGGACGCTCATGGCTTAGACATTACTAACCTATGAAAATTATAGGTCGAAAATGGAATAAAGCAAGAAACATGATAGCACTGCCTGCTGTGAGGGAGCTTGTGCACTGGAACAGCACAACCCGGCGGATGCGGTGGGGTTCGTGCATCACCCCAATCTACGGGCGTTATTGCCGCAGCGCCCTATGCGCCTACAAGTAGTGCTTCGCCGCGTTCAAAAAATCAGGCGGTTCGGGTATGTCAGCCACGGCAATGCGCCCAAACAGGATCGTCCTGCACTCCCCTGTGCTGGAAAAAAACTCGGTCAGCGCAAGCTCGGGCTTGGTTGGGGAATCTGTGACCTTGATGCCACGGTAATCAAGGCGCAGGCAAATCTGCCGGGTGGCAAGCCAATCTGCTGGTCGTGCCAAGGTTTCGGCAACACAGGCAAGGCTTTCTTCCAGGCCAAGCTTATCGCTAGCCCCAAGCCCCAATTCCGCTTCTATCGTTTCAATCTCCGCTTCCAAGGCGGCGAAATCCGGCGGCTGTCCTTCGTTATCGTCCAGCATGGACCCAAGCCCCCACTGCCCTGCCCGCATGGCATTCAGCTTCTGCTTCAGGAAAAGCCGTTGGCGGTCCAATTCCCGCCTTTTGCCACGCTCATTGGCGAGGCGCTCAAGGGCTTTTTCGACCAGAAAGTCGAAGGCGCGTTTCTTCAATTCACGGCGGGTGTCAATTTCGCTGCCTGTGGGGCCAAGGTAACGATGGTTGGAAAAGTTCACGGCGACTTGCAGCACATCCCGCCTGAGGCTGTCGCCATCAAGTTCCATCCCGAACACATTGCGCTCTTCCCTGGCCATAGTCAGAAGGCCGAAAACCTGATCCGGTGGCGGGCCAGCCACATCTGCCAGAAAATCGCTAACGGCGTTGAATTTCCCCAATACTTCCCGCAAATGTTCGACCGAAACAAAAAAGGGGCGTATTCGGTCATCCTCGCCAAATGCTCGCGGACTTATTTCCACTGGCGGAGGCAAGGCATCGACTAGGGAAATTACATGGAGTACGGCTTGCTCGACAGGCCCGTACAGCCGCGCCCGGTAATCCCCTAGCGCATGGAGACGCCGGTCCGTACCGGACACGGCCCGTTCTATGGCCTTGTCGATCAAAGCCTCATCAAGCCGCGTCGATTTATCCTCCGGGTTTGTGAATAGCGAACTTATAAAACGTAGCATTTCAGCGTTTTCATGTTAAAGTACTGATATTACGCAACCGTGTAGGCTGTAGCCCGGATGTTGTGGAGTGCGGCGACTCGTCACCGCCTTTTGCGTCCAGCGGCGACGAGTCACCGCACTCCACAAGTTGCCATCCTCTAGCGATGACTGCGTAACATCAGTTAAAGTATACTAAAAAGTCACATTCAGTTAACGCTTCAAGTTACAGCGTTTTTAACATTGAAGAGTTACTTGTTGAGTTATATCACTTTGCAAAGCAATTCACACATTTTCATCTTTAAAATATACCTAATAAAGGATATTCAGCTAAGGTTTAAAGTTAACTGAATATCTTGGCCTTTCATGCAAGCTATCAAGTAACACTTTGACGTTGTAAACGCTGTATCTAACGAACCACCCCATCCAAGGCCAAATTCAAGCCCAAAACATTCACCCTAGGCTCGCCGAACATCAACCACTGGCGCGACTCGGTATACTCTTCGACCAATTCGCGGACTTTGGCTACATTCATATTTCTCGCTTTGGCAACACGGTTGATCTGATACTCCGCCGCCGCCGGGCTAATGTGGGGGTCCAGGCCACTACCCGATGCAGTGACTAGGTCAACAGGAATAGGCAATGGGTTGCCGGGGTCGGCCTCCTTCAGCGTCTGAATACGGGACTGCACCGCATCCGCCAGCGCCGGATTGGTCGGCCCCAAGTTGGAACCGCTGGAAGCGCCGGCATTATAGGGGTAAGGCGAGGTGGCTGAGGGCCGTCCCCAGAAGTGTTTCGGGTCGCTGAACGGCTGGCCGATCAGTTCTGAGCCTAGGGCTTTGCCTTGGGCATCTTTGATCAGGCTACCGTTGGCTTTGCCGGGAAAAATCACTTGCGCCATACCGGTGACCACCAAGGGGTAAGCCACACCAGTCAAGACCGTCCAGACCAGCAGCATCAATAGGGCTGGTTTGAGATGTGTATACATTATAGGTAACTCCAAAAACGTGTTATCGTCGCACAACCGATAACATCCGTGGGAGGGATGTTATCGGAGATTCGTTTAAACCAAACCCAACGCCACCAGTATCCAATCAATCGCTTTGATGCCGATGAACGGGACAATCAAGCCACCGACACCATAGATCAGTAGATTGTTTCTCAATAGCGTGGCGGCACCCACTGGCTTGTAGCTAATTCCTTTTAGAGCCAAGGGGATTAGGGCGATGATGACTAAGGCGTTGAAAATCACGGCAGACAAAATCGCGCTGGCTGGCGTGGCCAATTTCATCACGTTCAGCACGTTCAAGACCGGATAGGTTGTGGCGAAAGCCGCCGGGATGATGGCGAAATATTTCGCCACGTCGTTGGCAATGCTGAAGGTGGTCAACGCTCCCCTAGTCATCAGCATTTGCTTGCCGGTTTCGACGATTTCAATCAACTTGGTGGGATTGGAGTCCAAGTCCACCATATTGCCGGCCTCTTTGGCCGCCTGGGTTCCACTATTCATTGCCACCGCCACATCCGCCTGGGCCAAGGCCGGCGCGTCGTTGGTACCGTCGCCGGTCATTGCCACCAACCGACCATTGGCTTGGTGTTCACGGATCAGCTTGAGCTTGTTTTCGGGCGTAGCCTCGGCAAGAAAGTCGTCCACACCCGCTTCGGCAGCAATGGCGGCCGCTGTCAGCCGGTTGTCACCGGTAATCATGATGGTCTTGATGCCCATCTGCCGCAATTCGGCGAAGCGCTCCTTGATGCCGCCCTTGACAATATCCTTGAGTTCGATGACACCCAGTGCGCGCGCACCTTCCGCCACCACCAGAGGCGTACTGCCCCGGCGTGCCACGTCATCAACCAGTTTGCGAAGTTCCTCGGGAAACTTTCCGCCGTTATCTTCGACAAAGCCGAGAATGGCATCGGCAGCGCCCTTGCGAATTTGGCGACCTTCGATGTTCACCCCGCTCATTCGGGTCTGGGCGCTGAAATGGACGAAAGTGGCACCTAGCGATTGGACATCCCGCTCCCTAAAGCCAAATTTCTGTTTAGCCAAAATGACGATGCTGCGGCCTTCGGGCGTTTCGTCAGCCAAGGAAGCCAGTTGCGCGGCATCCGCCAAGTCCTTTTCCGTCACGCCCCGGACCGGAAACAAGCCGGAAGCTTGGCGGTTGCCTAGCGTGATGGTGCCGGTCTTGTCCAGCAATAGCACATCCACATCGCCTGCCGCCTCCACCGCCCGCCCGGACGTGGCAATGACGTTCTTCTGCATCATGCGACCGATACCGGCCACGCCAATGGCCGACAGGAGACCACCTATCGTCGTAGGAATCAGGCAGACCAGCAAGGCGACCAGCACGGTGATCGTGATGGGTTGCCCGGCCTTGGCGGTCTCCACGCTATACAGCGAGAATGGCAACAAGGTCACGGTGGCCAGCAGGAAGACCAAAGTCAAAGCCACCAGTAAGATGGTCAGTGCAATTTCATTCGGGGTCTTCTGCCGCTTGGCGCTTTCCACCATGGCAATCATGCGGTCTAGGAAGGTTTCCCCCGGATTGACGCTGATTCGCACCACCAGCCAATCCGACAGCACACGGGTGCCTCCGGTGACTGAACTAAAGTCGCCGCCCGATTCGCGGATCACTGGCGCACTTTCCCCGGTAATGGCACTCTCATCCACCGATGCCACGCCTTCAATGACATCGCCGTCGCCGGGGACAAAATCGCCGGCTTCGACAAAAACGACATCACCCCGCCGCAGACTCGAACCGGCAACTTTAGAGTAATTGGAGCCGTAGCGCGGCTCATCCAGCTTTTTCGCCGCGACATCGCGTTTGGCACTGCGCAGAAATGCCGCCTGCGCCTTGCTGCGCCCCTCGGCGACCGCCTCGGCAAAATTGGCGAACAGCACGGTGAACCACAACCACAAAGCCACGGCCAAGATGAAACCGGTCGGCGCCTCGCCCTGTCCAGCCAGCGCTTGCCCCCATAGAAACGTCGTCAGCAGGCTACCGATATAGACGACAAACATCACCGGATTTTTCCATTGCTGCTGAGGTGTCAGCTTGCGGCAGGAATCAAGCAGGGCTTCCCGCAAAATCTGCGGACTCATCAAGGATGTTGAAACGGGTTTTTTACCCATGAAATTCTCCTAATTATTTCAAACCGATCATTTGCAGATGCTCCACCACCGGACCTAGCGCGAGCGCCGGAACGAAGGTGAGGGCACCCACCAACAGAACGGTGCCTATAAGCAATGTC
The DNA here is from genome assembly GCA_903934875.1 of uncultured Methylococcaceae bacterium. Taxonomy (GTDB): domain Bacteria; phylum Pseudomonadota; class Gammaproteobacteria; order Methylococcales; family Methylococcaceae; genus Methylumidiphilus. The sequence continues at coordinate 6,413 of CAIZPP010000046.1, read as the reverse complement.
ACGAACAAAGGCGTGTGGGTAGGCAGGGTACCGGGGCCTGTGGGCACGATTTTCTTGGCTACCAGGGAACCGGCGATGGCCAGCACGGGCACCGCCAGCCAATAGCGTGAAAACAACATCGCCAAACCGAGCGTGAAATTGTAAAAAGGTGTATTCGCCGATAGTCCGCCAAAAGCGCTGCCGTTGTTGTTGCCTGCCGATGAAAAGGCGTAGAGGATTTCACTAAATCCGTGGGCGCCTGGATTGAATACGGAAGCCTTGCCTAAATCGACCATCACGGCAATGGACGCACCGCCCAATACCAGCATGGGAGGCACCAATAACACAATGGCGGCCATCTTCATCTCGTAGGCTTCGATCTTCTTGCCGATGTATTCCGGGGTGCGGCCTATCATCAAGCCAGCCACGAATACCGCGACGATGGCATACACGATCATGCCATAAAGGCCGGAGCCTACACCGCCATAGACCACTTCAGCCAATTGCATCAGCCACATTGGAATCATTCCTCCAAGCGGGGTGAAGGAGTCGTGCATGGCGTTGACCGACCCATTGGAGGCTGAGGTGGTCACCACCGCCCAAAGTGCGGAATTGGTAATGCCAAAACGCGTTTCTTTGCCTTCCATATTGCCGCCCGCTTGCTGGTTGGATGCGGACTGGTCCAAACCCAAAGCCGTAAGCATGGGGTTGCCAGCTTGTTCTGCGGGCACCGTGACCAAAACCAAGGGGACAAAGATGAGTGTCATGGCCATCAACAGTGCCCAGCCCTGCCGGGTGTCGCCAACCATCATCCCAAAAGTGAAGCACAGCGCGGCCGGGATCAGCAAAATCGACAACATTTCTAAAAAGTTCGACAATGGCGTGGGGTTCTCGAAGGGATGCGCCGAATTGACATTGAAAAACCCGCCGCCGTTGGTGCCAAGCTGTTTGATGGCCACTTGCGATGCTGCCGGTCCCACGGCCAGAATTTGCTCCTTCGTCGCAAGCTTTTCCATCACAGGGGTACCGTCGGCGTTTTTCATCGCCTGACCGTCTTCGCCCAATTTCGGCTGCTCGTAGTTGACGGTCTCGGCCAACGTGGCCGTCTGATAAGTGCTGAAAGTCTGCACCACACCTTGCCCCACCAACAGCAAAGCCAGGATCAGCGACAGCGGCATCAAGATGTACAAGGTGCTGCGGGTGAGGTCCACCCAGAAATTGCCGATGGTATCCGCATTGCGCCGGATAAATCCACGCGTGAACGCAACCAATACGGCCATGCCGGTTGCGGCGGAGGCGAAATTTTGCACCGTCAACCCCAGCATTTGTGTCAGATAACTCATGGTCACCTCACCGCTATAGCCTTGCCAGTTGGTGTTGGTGATGAAACTGACCGCCGTGTTGAAGGACGAATCCGGGCTGACATTAGGCAGATTTTGCGGATTAAGCGGCAGGTCGGCTTGCAGCCTTTGCAGCGCAAACACCGCCAGCCCACCCAATAGATTGAAAGCCAGCATGGCAATGGCGTAATCGCTCCAGCGCATCTCCTGCTTCGGATCGACCCCACTGAACCGGTAAATCAAGCCCTCGAAAGGGGCCAGCAGCCGATTCAAACCAGCCGGCTCGCCTTCGTAGATGCGGGCCATATACCAACCTAGCGGCTTTGCCAAAGCCAGCAGGGCGATGACATAGACCGCAATTTGAAAAAAACTGTTGCCCGTCATCAGAATTTCTCCGGATAAAATAACGCAACCACCAAATAAATAAATATTCCCAGCGCCAACGCGCCACTTAGAAGATAAAGCCAACTCATGACTACCCCCTTAATTTGTCACAACCGTAAACCAGCGCGACAGTGACCGCAAAAAACAGTACCGTCAATGCGAGATAGGCGATATCCACAAACGTCACCCTTAGAAAATTAAAGTTAAACGAATCCAATCCAAGTCAGAACTTAAAGTTCTGACCATAAACTGAATTTTACAGAAGTAAGTGCAAAATCCGTGTATAAAGTGGGTAGCGGGATGTAAAAATTATGTAAATATTCATGCCACAAACTGTGATTGACTAATGTTAGGCATGGGGCAGAAACCGTTGCGTTCAAGCGGGCCGGGATTTGTAAACCCGACCCGAACGTTATGTCCACAGACCACAGTCCTGCCGTTGCATAAACCGTTACGGACGGGATTACAAATCCCGTCCGGCGGAGGAGTGGAGCCACAATCCGGGAAAACGACGCCATACCCGGATTTTCGCTCGCCAAGCGGCTCCATCCGGGCCACTTCTGTGCGTAACATCAGTGATCTATATGGCTAGATTTGGGTAAGGGCTGCCGCGCTTTCAGATTTTTGACTTCCTCCAGCTTCTTAGCCAATAGGCTTTGCAAATTGCCTAGCTCACCCCGTAGCCTCTCGGTTTCCTCCTGCACTTCAAGCAATTTTTTCTCCTTCTCAAAGCCCTGCTGCACACTGTCCGTCAATTGGCTGCGCAAGGCTTCGCGTTCTTTAAGCAAACGTTCCTTTTCTTCTTTAACCGCTCTAAGTTCGCCGCGCAGTTCTCCGGTAGCGGTTGCTGAGGCATCCAAATAGCCGTTTAGGGTAGCGACATGCTGCCGCGACAAGGCGAGCGCATCTTCCAACCGGGCGATTTTTTCGTGCTCTTCCTGTTTCGCCCGCTCCCGTTCCTCCGCTATCCTAGCCAGGTGCCAGGCATGGTCGCGGTCGAATTTTTCCTCCCATTCTGCTTGTTTGCGCTGTTGGGTGCGCTGGGTCTCTTCCAAGGCCCCAGTCAAGGCGGCATTCGCCTCACGCGCCAAGGCCAATGCCTGTTGCGCTTGGCTATGCTCCGACGCAAGCTGTTTCTGCTCCGCCTCTAGCTGTCTGATCGCCGCCTGCAAGGCTTCCGCGTCCCGTCCAGCCCGTTCGCGGTAGGCGGCATAATCCTGCTGCACGGTTTGGCAGGCGGCCTCAGACTTCCCAACCAGCGCGTTGAGTTGAACCTTTTCCTCGGCCATTGCCGCCTTTTCCTTAGCTAGGGTCAACTGGGCTTCCTCCACAGCCAAACGCCATAGCGCGATGGTGGACTCCACTAAGCGCTCCGGCACCTCAGGTATCTCCAGGCGACGCAGGGATTCCGCTGCTATCGATTGCTTCCAGTCCTTGATCGCCGGGGAAATGATGGCAGGCGAATTCGTGCCGATGAATTCGGCCACGGTTTTGACGGTGGGGTTGAGTCCTCGTGCGGCTAGCACACCGCAGGCCTCGTAGGCGCGTTCGTAAGTATCAGTGACTTTTGGCATGGCTGCGATGGATATCCTCTAGGAAAAGCGCATTCAAGAACAAACTGGCTAGTAAATTGTCACATTTTTGTCTTAGAGTATGGCAGATTATAACGGGGCTTTAGTTGGCTCAAACCGGAATGGCAATCTATGGATGCTTGAACCTGCATCCTATACGGCAAATAGGCCACAAGCGGGCCTAGAACTCCTTTTCACCCTAAAAACCTAAGGAAAACAGACTATGATCACTCTCCACGGCTTTGCCATCAGCAACTACTATAACAAAATCAAACTCGTGCTACTTGAAAAGGACATCCCGTTCGAGGAAGCACTTACCTACCCTTCACAGGACGAGGCTCTGCTGAAGCGCTCGCCACTGGGTAAAATTCCCTTTATCGAAACCGAACAGGGCTGTTTGTCAGAATCACAAGCGATTTTGGAATATCTGGAAGAAGCCTATCCCGAAAAGCCACTTTACCCAGCCGACCCATTCGAACGCGCCCGGAACCGGGAGCTGATCCAGCACCTAGAGTTGAATATCGAATTGATTGCAAGACGCCTCTACAAGGAAGCCTTCTTTGGCGGCGTGGTATCTGAAGAGACCAAACAAGAGGTCAAAGAAAGGGTCGAAACTGGCTTGGCAGGCTTGCTGCGCTTGGCTAAATTCTCCCCCTACCTGCTTGGAAGCGAGATTACTGCGGCGGATTTCCTAGCCTGGGTACATTTTGGCACTTTTGGCATGGCTTTGCAGAAAGTCTATGGCGAAGATCTGATTTCCAAGCACATTCCCGGTGTTTCAAGCTATTTGGCATTGATAGAAAGCCGGCCGCATGTGCAAAAAGTCGCCGCCGACCGTGCGCTTGCTTTGGAAGCGTTTTTCAAGGGCAAATAACCATGCGATATCTAGTTCCTAACCAGCCCGGAAGCAAAGCCCAATTCCAATCCCGCTATGAAAACTTCATTGGCGGGCAGTGGCAAGCCCCGGTGCGCGGGCAATATTTTGAGAATATCAGCCCGGTCAATGGCAAACCGTTTTGCGAAATTGCCCGCTCTACGGCAGAGGATATTGAGCTGGCCTTAGATGCCGCCCATGCCGCCAAAGCCACTTGGGGACGCACCTCAGCAGCCGACCGCGCCGGGGTTCTATTAAAAGTGGCCGACCGCATGGAAGACAATTTAGAAACCCTTGCGGTGGCTGAAACGTGGGACAACGGCAAACCGATACGCGAAACCCTGGCAGCGGATATCCCTCTAGCCATTGACCACCTGCGCTATTTCGCCGGCTGCATCCGCGCCCAGGAAGGCGGCATCAGTGAAATCGACGAAACCACCGTAGCCTACCATTTCCATGAGCCTTTGGGCGTAGTGGGGCAAATCATTCCGTGGAACTTCCCGCTGTTGATGGCGATTTGGAAACTGGCCCCGGCCTTGGCGGCAGGCAACTGCATCGTGCTGAAGCCCGCCGAACAAACCCCGGCCAGCATCATGGTGCTGATGGAACTGATTGGGGATTTGTTGCCGCCCGGCGTCTTGAACGTGGTCAACGGCTTTGGCGTCGAGGCTGGCAAGCCCTTGGCGAGCAACCGGCGCATCGCCAAGATTGCCTTCACCGGGGAGACCACCACGGGGCGCTTGATCATGCAGTATGCGGCGGAGAATATCATCCCGGTCACCTTGGAATTGGGCGGCAAATCACCGAATATCTTTTTCGAGGATGTCCTTTCCAGCCAGGACGATTTTGCCGACAAAGCCTTGGAAGGATTCACTATGTTCGCTCTGAACCAAGGAGAAGTCTGCACCTGCCCCTCCCGCGCACTGATCCAGCAATCCATTTTCGATGAGTTTCTGGCCTTAGGCGTGGAGCGTGTAAAGCGCATCCGCAGCGGCCATCCGCTGGACACCGACACCATGATAGGAGCGCAAGCCTCCAACGACCAATTGGAAAAGATCCTCGCCTATGTGGATATCGGCCAACAGGAAGGAGCCAAACTGGTGTTGGGAGGTAAGCGGGTGGAATTGGGAGGCGACTTGGCCGGAGGCTATTATGTCGAACCCACCGTGTTTGTGGGCAAAAACTCAATGCGGATATTCCAAGAGGAGATTTTCGGACCGGTGGTTTCGGTCACGCCCTTTGCGGACGAAGCCGCAGCCTTGCAGATTGCCAATGACAGCCTGTATGGCTTGGGTGCCGGGGTGTGGTCGCGCAATGGCAGCACGGCCTATAGAATGGGGCGCGGCATCCAAGCGGGCCGGGTATGGACCAATTGCTACCATGCCTATCCTGCCCATGCCGCGTTTGGCGGTTATAAGCAATCCGGCATCGGGCGGGAGAACCACAAATCCATGCTAGACCATTACCAGCAAACTAAGAATCTGCTGGTGAGTTACAGCCCCAAGGCTTTGGGTTTTTTCTGATGTAGACAGCCGGCAAACATCAGGCAATCACTAAGGATTGCGTAGTTGATGGAAGTATGTTTTAACAACTAGTAATAAGGCTTAACCGTTCGCCCTGAGCTTGTCGAAGGGCGGACGGTTAAGCCGTTCATGGTTCGACCCTTCGACAAACTTAGGACTCACCACGAATGGCTTAACTTCCTGCCAGCCAAACAGTTAAAAAATGATGGTCACCTACTTATAGTGAGCTACAGCCATGTCTGCCCTCCGTGTTTCCGCCACCCCCGCCGCTGCCGCCTTAATCAACCAACTAAAGGCCATGCATGGGGAATTGATGTTCCACCAGTCCGGCGGCTGCTGCGATGGCAGTTCGCCTATGTGTTACCTCTTGGGTGAATTTAAACTGGGGCAAACGGATGTGTGCCTAGGTCACATTGAAGGCTGTCCGGTTTACATAGGTGCGGCTCAATTTGAACATTGGCAACACACTCATTTGATCATCGACGCGGTGCCGGGGCGGGGCGGTGGCTTCTCGCTGGAAGCCCCTGAGGGCATGAGGTTCCTGACCCGGTCCAGGGTTTATACGCCGGAGGAAACACAAGCCTTGGAAGCAAGCCGTTTGGTAAGCACCGAAACTGTTACAGCGTTTTCGACATCAAAGAGTTACTTGATAGTTGGTATGTAAGCGCAGGTTATTCGGTTAACCTGAAGGGTTAATGGAATGTCTGTTTTAGGTATATTTTTAAGATGAAAATGTTGTACA
>CAIZPP010000045.1 GCA_903934875.1 uncultured Methylococcaceae bacterium | reverse complement strand
CAGTTCGGAAATTGCCGCCGACCGCAAACTACAAGTCGGCAGCGGCGACCGATCCGAGCGCATCCGCACCTACAACTTCCCGCAGGGCCGGTTGACCGACCACCGCATCAAGCTGACGCTATACCGTTTTGATCGTTCCCACGCTCCGGCGTGGGAACGGATTCTTTGGCGCTCCTGCGCCAGTTGCCCGCAGAGCGGAACAATAATGGTTCCCACGCCGGAGCGTGGGAACCATCCTAAAAGTTACTAATAAATAATGATAGGCAATGGCGCAAGTATCTGATTTAATGAAAGTCTCCGCAGATGTATTAGCCTTATCCAGTAACGAGTGAGATCGAAAACGCTGTAATACTATGACCGATGCAAACGCTTTGAAGCAATTCCAGATTTTCCTGGCCTCTCCGGGTGATGTGCCGTTGGAACGCAAGCTGGCCCGCGAAGTCGTAGACCACATCAATGGCGAACGGCGCTTTCGCGGGCGCATCGTCTGTGAAATCGTTGCTTGGGACCGGCCCGGAGCGGCGGTGGCGATGGAAGCCGGGGTGACACCGCAACAAGCCATCGCACTTGGGCTGCCCAAACCCGAGGATTGCGATCTGGTGTTAGTCATTCTGTGGTCGCGCATCGGTGGGCCGCTTCCTGCTGATTTTGCATTCAAGGCCGACGGCACGCCCTACCAATCCGGCACCGAATGGGAGTACCTGAATGCGGTCCAAGGGTTTAGGGCCAAACAAAAACCCGGCAATATTTGGGTGTTCCAACGCACGGAAATCCCCCAACACGCCATTAATGACCCGGATATTGTCAATATTCTGGAACAGTGGGACAAGCTGAAGACGTTCTTGGCTGGCTTCACCAACCCGGACAGCTCGCTGAATGGGGGGCTGAATCGCTACGAAACGCCGGATGACTTCAGTCAACAATTTGAGCGCTTTCTGCGCGACCGCTTGGACAAGTTGCTGGAGACCTTGCCCCCGCCCGACCTTTCAGCCCTTACCCAGGCATCCAACCTAAAACCGCTGTGGACCGATTCGCCCTACCCCGGCTTGGATGCGTACACCCCGGAACAAGCCCCGATTTATTTTGGCCGTGGCCGCGAGGCCGACCAATTGCTGAAACAATTTGCCGACTCTTCCGTTCGTTTTGTCGCCGTCGTCGGCGTGTCCGGTTCCGGCAAGTCATCGCTGGTCATGGCCGGGCTGTTGCCGCGCTTGCGCTCTGGCATCATCGGCTATGCGCCGTGGCTAGACCTAGTCTTCAAACCCGGCGAACGGGGGGACAATCCCTTTCTGGCCTTGGCTTTTGTGCTGAAGAACCAATTGAAAATTTCCGGCCACGAAGCCGAATTGGCCCGCGTACTGCAAACGGACGGGATGCTTGCGCAACGCCACCTGAACACGCTGCTGGCCAACCATCCGCAGGCCCAAGAGTTGTTGCTAGTCATCGACCAGTTTGAAGAATTGTTCACCCAATGTAAGCCTGCCGAAACACGGGATTTCATCCAGTTGTTGGAGCATCTGGTGTCGCTGCCACGAGTGCGGGCTGTGGCGACCTTGCGTGCCGATTTTTATGCCACCGCGATTGCCGAACCCGTCCTGGCGAATTTGCTGCGCCAAGATCGCGGCACCTTCCCATTGGATTTGCCGGGGGCCGAGGCCATTCATCTAATGATCACCCGGCCTGCCGAGGTGGCCGGGGTGGAACTGCAAGACGGTTTGGCCGCCAAGCTGCTGGATGAAGCCGGCCGGGGGCCGGGCGCGATGGCGTTGATCGCCTACACGCTGAACCAATTATACGAGCGGGAACAGTCAAATGTGTTGAGCATAGCCGCTTATGAACACCTAGGCGGCGTGACCGGGGCCATCCAACAACGCGCCGACGAAGCCTTGGCCGGTTTGGAAAAAAGCCTGGACCTAGCCGCAGCCTTGCCCAAGCTGTTCGCGCATTTGGTCGAGGTCAATGAACAGGAGGTCGCCACGCGCCGCCGTGCCTTACAAAAAGACCTGGTCGGTGATGCAGGCAAGCTGGCCGATGCCTTGATTAATGCGCGGCTGTTGATCTCTGGAACAGGGGAAGATGACCTAGCCACGCTGGAAGTCTCGCATGAGACGGTATTGAGCGGCTGGGACCGCTTGCGGTTGTGGATTTTAGAGGATGCCAAGGCGCTGCGTTTACGCCGGGATTTGGAACTGGTCGCCAGCGAATGGAGCAAGGCCGGCCGGCCGGGTGCCGGCTTGCGCACCGGCAACCTGCTGAAAGGCTATTGGCAAGCCGCCGAACCGCGCTCGGCATGCGCGCAGGCGTATTTGGCCGCTTGCAACAACAAGAACCGGTGGATGCACATCGGCTGGGCCGTTGCTGGCGTGTGCTTGCTTCTAGGCTTGGGGCTTTTTTTACATGTCAGCCGCTCCTTTTATCCGCCCGCCTTGGCCAGCAAAGCCCTATTGGTTCAATACCACCTCTGGCCTTTGACTGAACCGGACATGGTCACTATTCCGGCGGGTGCTTTCCAAATGGGCGATCTGAATGGGGAGAAAAATGAGCAGCCCGTGCACACGGTCCGATTTACCCAAGCCTACGCGATGGGCCGCTATGAAGTGAGCTTTGACGAGTATGATTTGTTTGCCGCCGCCACCGGACGGGAACGACCGAATGATCAAGGCTGGGGGCGCGGCAATCGACCGGTTATCAATATCAGTTGGGATGATGCGGTGGCCTACACCGCATGGCTGTCGGAGCGCACCGGCAAGCGCTATCGGCTGCCGTCCGAGGCGGAATGGGAATATGCCACCCGTGCCGGCACGACCACGCCCCGGTTTTGGGCGGAAAACCCGCCAGGCGAACCCGACGCGGCTTGCACCTATGCCAATGTGTTCGACCAGCACAACGAGTCTAAAGTCAAAGCCACGTATGCCGGCATCACATGGGAATCGTTTAAATGCTCGGATGATTACCCGTTCACGGCCCCGGTGGACCAATTCAAACCCAATGCCTGGGGCTTGCATAACACCTTGGGCAATGTTTGGGAATGGGTGCAGGATTGCTACCATGAGGACTATCAGGGTGCGCCGAATGACGGCAGCGCTTATGAAGGTGGCATGAAATGTGCTAATGGCCTGCTGGTGGTCCGGGGCGGCTCGTGGATCAACGACGTCTGGGACGCCCGTTCCGCCAACCGCTTCGGGAGCGACCCCGTCCACCGGAACTACGACCAGGGTTTCCGTCTTGCCCAGGACTAATTCCCTTTATTCTTTATGCTTTTCCCTTTTCTTCTTTTTTCTTTAGGGGGTATAGGGGCGCAGCCCCATCGACTTTTTTTTTGACCATAACGCACCATTTTTGTGCGTTGCTGTTAATCGTAGAGGGATGGGCAAAGGCCGCCAGGCCGTGCCCATCAAACCGCGCCGCCCAAGATGGGCACGGCCTGGCGGCCTTTGCCCATCTTTTGAATTGATACAATGAAATGAGAAAGCCGGCTTATTGTTTGCAATGCGACGATGGAACTTGGTTGGAACATGCCCACCCGCGACATGGTTTTCAGCTTTCGCGGCAGAAGTAAAAATGTGCCAGCCGTGCACGGCTGGCATTGCCCGATGTGCGGGGAATGCGAGTTTGACGAAGGCGAGCGGCGGCGTTATAGCGAGGCGGTGTATGCCTTCGCGGCGGCGGTTGATGCGGAGGACGCGGCAAAGCCCAGCCACATCAATCGACGGTTCTGCCGCCTATCGGTTTGCTTTACCTTGGCTAACATTACAGAGGACATCATGGGACTCATCTACACAGACATTACCCTCAGCAATGCCCGCAAACCCGGCATCAAGCCGCTGCTAGTTTCGGCCTTGGTGGATACAGGCGCGGTGCATTTGTGCATCCCAGAACATATTGCTTTGCAACTCGATTTGGATACTTACGAAGAGCGGGAAGTGGAAACGGCAGATGGCACCTCACGCAAGCGGCCTTATGTCGGCCCGATACTTGTCAATTTTGACAAACGGCACTGCCTGACTGGTGCGATGGTGCTGGGCAATGAAGTTTTACTGGGTGCCATTCCGATGGAGGATATGGATTTGGTCGTCAATCCGTCTCGCCGCACGGTAACGGTCAATCCCGCCAATCCAAATTTTGCCGTCAGCAAGGCCAAATGCGTGACAACCACATTTGCTCGTTCCCAAGCTCCTACTTGGGAATGGGGTTGTTGAAGCTCCAGCTTCCCGAAGAACGGCCAAGCAGGAGCTTGCAAGACCGGGGTTCCCAAGCGGAGCTTGGGAACTAGCTAACCCAGCTTATTGTTTGCAATACGACGATGGAGCTTTGTTGGAACATGCCCACCCGCGATATGGTTTTCAGCTATAGCGGCAGAAGTAAAGATGTGCCAAGCTGGAATGACGGCGCTTTACCCAACATGATGGTTGTGGACCGTCATTCCGGCAGGGTGAGGCCGACGAAGCGCGGATTCAGCAGCGTGCCGGACCGCTTGCCGTCGGCAATTTTATGCATCTCAACATAGGTTGTTTGCCTGCAAAACATACCCTTGCACTACGAAATACTGTGTCCATGCGCCAATAAAATACATCCCAATATAGACTGGAAAACTGTCATCAGCGATAATTCAAGGAATTGGCCTAAATCCCCTAACAACCTGCCTTTAGAAACAGACTTGTAACGCACACATTCTGTGTGAACGGTTAAAATAGTCTCTCCAACCCACCATCACTTTTTAAGGTGAATACATGAGCAAAATCGTAGATGTCAAAGCGCGTGAAGTACTCGATTCCAGGGGCAACCCCACCATCGAGGCCGATGTGATCCTAGAATCAGGTGCCATTGGCTCCGCTATCGTACCGTCCGGCGCTTCCACCGGTTCACGCGAGGCGATAGAACTGCGCGATGGCGACAAAGGCCGTTATTTGGGCAAAGGCGTATTGCAGGCAGTGGAGAACGTCAGGACGGAAATCCGCAATGCGGTAGTCGGACTGGATGCCAACGACCAGGAGGGGCTGGACGCACTTTTGATCGAACTGGACGGCACGCACAACAAAGCCCGCCTCGGTGCCAACGCATTGCTCGCTGTCTCCCTCGCCAACGCCCACGCGGCGGCGAAAGACAACGGCAAGCCCTTGTATGAATATCTCAACCAAAGCGGCGAGTTCATCCTGCCGGTGCCGATGATGAACATCATCAACGGCGGTGCCCATGCCGACAATAGCGTGGACTTGCAGGAATTTATGATCCTGCCGGTGGGCGCACCGACCTTCCGCGAAGCCCTGCGCTATGGCACGGAAGTGTTCCACAGCCTGAAAAAAGTGCTGAGCGCCAAAGGCTTGGCTACCACCGTCGGTGATGAAGGCGGTTTCGCCCCCAATCTGTCCTCCAACGAAGAAGCCCTCAGCGTCATTTTGGAAGCCATCAAGAATGCTGGCTATGAGGCGGGCAAGGACATCTATCTAGGCCTGGATGTGGCCAGTTCCGAGTTTTATAAGGATGGTGCCTATGTGTTGGAGTCGGAAGCCGGCAAATCCTTCACCTCTGCCGAGTTCGCCGACTTTTTTGCCGGTTGGGTCGAGAAGTATCCCATCATCAGCATCGAAGATGGCATGGCCGAGGGCGATTGGGACGGCTGGAAAATATTGACTGAGAAACTAGGCGACCAGATCCAATTGGTAGGCGACGATTTGTTCGTAACCAACCCGGTTATTTTGCAGGAAGGCATCGACAAGCACATCGCCAACTCTATCCTGATCAAAGTCAACCAGATCGGCACCCTGACGGAAACCCTGGCGGCCATCCGTCTGGCCCAATCCGCAGGCTACACCGCCGTCGTCTCGCACCGTTCCGGCGAAACCGAAGACACCACCATCGCTGATTTGGTCGTTGCAACGGGTGCCGGACAAATCAAAACCGGCTCATTGAGCCGCTCAGACCGCGTTGCCAAGTATAACCGCCTGCTGAAAATCGAAGAAGAACTCGGCGACAAGGCGATTTTCGCAGGACGCAACGCATTCAAACTGGCGATCTAACCTTACCCAGTCGCGTTGTGAAAAAGGTCATTGCATTATTAATCCTGCTGATTGGCCTGCTTCAATACAAGCTATGGTACGGCGAAGGCAATGTGCGGGAGTTCAAGCGCTTGAACGACCGCATCGCCGAACTTCGGCAAGAGGGGGCGAAGCGCCGCGAGCGCAACGCCGCCCTTGAAGCCGAAGTCATGGACCTCAAGCAAGGTCTTGACGCAGTGGAAGAACGGGCGAGGCATGAATTGGGGATGGTGATGGCGGGCGAGGAATTTGTGCAGGTCATAGACCCCCAGCATGAACCCGAACAGCTGATTTCCCCTTCCCCTGAAAAACCTGCCGCCACAGCCGAATCCCCGGATGCGGCGAAAAATTCTAAAAAAGAGAAAACCCACCCAAAAAAGAAAAACCCGGAGGCGGACACGCCGAAGCCAACCGAATCCAAACCTCCACCAGCCAATAAATCGGGTTCTGCAACCAGCGGCAAACAAGCGAGTCAGCAAACGGCCCCGAAGAAGAAACCGCCCAAGCCTAAACCCCGCCCCAAACCCATTGAGGCGGAGCAACCGACGGCGGACCCTGAACCGCAACAACCGCTGGAAGATACGGACCAATGAGCTATCAACCTGCCTTTTGGGGAGTGGTTCCGGCTGCTGGTGTGGGCAAACGCATGGGTGCGGACATTCCGAAACAATATTTGCCCGTGCTTGGCAAGCCCGTGTTACAACATACGCTGGAGCGTCTGCTCAGCGTCGATGCACTGTCAGCCGTAGCCGTGGCCTTGGGGCGCGAGGATGGTTTTTGGCCGGATTTGCCGTTTGCCGACAACACCCGCATCCTTCTGGCCGAAGGCGGCAAGGAACGGGCCGATTCTGTGTTATCCGCGTTAAATCGCCTGGCAGGGCTGGCCCGGAGCGATGATTGGGTGTTAGTGCATGATGCGGCCAGGCTGTGCGTCACCCGATCCGATGTGCTGAAATTAATCGAACAGTTGCAGCACGATCCGGTGGGTGGCATTCTCGCCCTGCCATCTTCCGACACACTGAAGGGCGTGGCCGAAGGCATCATCGTTGATACCGTGGACCGCAACCATGTTTGGCGGGCGCTGACCCCGCAGATGTTCCGCTATGGGGCACTAAAACAAGCACTTGCTGAAGCAGCGGAATTGGGCCTGAAAGTCACCGATGAAGCCAGCGCGATGGAACTGAAAGGCCACACCCCGCGCATCGTCGAGGGGCGACCCGACAATATCAAAATCACCCGGCCCGAGGATTTACCCCTGGCCACTTTCTACCTGGAGCAACAATGCTACGCATAGGCCAAGGCTACGATGCCCATAAATTCAAAGAAGGCGACCACATCATCATCGGCGGGGTGTCCATTCCTTATGAAAAAGGCATGGCTGCCCATTCCGACGGGGACGTGGCGCTACATGCTTTGTGCGACGCCCTGCTCGGTGCGGCGGCGCTAGGCGACATTGGCAAGCATTTTCCCGATACTGATGCCTCCTTCAAAGGCATCGACAGCCGCATTCTATTGCGCGATGTCGCCGCCAAACTGCAAGGCCTAGGTTACAGCACTGTCAATGTCGATGTCACCATCATCGCCCAAGCGCCAAAAATGGCCCCGCATATTCCCTTGATGCGCGAATTCATTGCCGTCGATTTGGGAATAGCCTTGGATTGCGTCAACGTCAAAGCCACCACCACCGAGAAAATGGGCTTCGAGGGGCGTGGCGAGGGGATTTCCAGCATGGCGGTGGCGTTGGTAAAGAAATGTTGATTGTTAAAATTTCGTGGTAACTTGATAATTTATAGCAATGCTGGTCTCTATGCTGTCGGAAATACTGAGAGGCTCCATGATTTTAAAACATCAATCATGGGAACATTAATTGCTTGGCGTATTCCATTAATAAACCCTGAGGAGAATTGCTATGGATTTCCGCATAATCAATATAGCAACTGATTTTTCGCGCTATCCCGGTGGACGTCTATTAACTGATGGCCCCCATAGTGGTGAACGTTTTCGTAAAGAATATCTGTTGCCTGTGCTGAAATCCGGTCAGCATGCAAAGATCAAATTCGATGGCGCACGCGGCTATGGCTCGTCGTTTCTTGAAGAGGCATTTGGAGGATTGATTCGTGAAGAAGGTTTCAAGCCTGACGAAATTTTGAATACTTTTGATTTAGAAAGTAGCGATGAATCCATCGTAGAGGAAATCAAAGAGTACATCGCCGATGCCGGACGGTAAAGATTGCACTTTATTTCACAGTATTGCCCCCATCATTACTTGGGGGATGGTCATTGCCGGTTGGTTGGTCGTCAATAATCAAAACAATTTTCGTGAAAAGCGCAAAGAAACGCGAGCCATACTGAATCAGTTGCGGAGTGATCTAGATGCCATCGAAAAGCAAGCATTTAGCTACCATACGGCACAAGAAGCATTAATTGAACTAGGACGTGATATAAAACTTTCCTTAAGCCGCATCAGTAGGGATATTGCACGGCATGATTTATTGCCAAGCGGTAAACGTCATCCTATAGTCAAGTTACGGCAAGCTATCACTCTTAAAAACTTCGATACAGACTGCTTCTTGACACAAAATACAAATTGTGAACTACTTGAAGAAATATCTGCTACAAAAGACAACTTAATTGATGCGTTAGAGCGACATTTTAAAGATCAATATCAGAAATGACACAACCCACGTTTGATTACATTTTGCGGCTTTTCAAGGAAACTGACGAAAAATTCAAGAAAACCGACAAAGAATTCGAGGAGACTAAAAAATTAATTAGGGAAGTGTCATTGGCGACTGACCGCAAGATAAAAGAAGTATCTGCCAGCATTGGCAAGCTTGGCAACCGACTTGGCGACTTCATTGAAGACGCGGTGCGACCTGCCGCCGTGCGCCTGTTCCAGGGCCGAGGGATTATCGTCCACGAGGTGCAGCAGAACGTCACTGTGCAGCGCGGTGAAGAAGGCTTGGAAATTGATCTGATGGTAGTCAATGACAGCGAGGCGGTGGCGGTGGAGTGCAAGAGCAATTTGAAAATTGATGATGTGAACGAGCATCTGGAGCGGCTCGCCAAGCTGAAAAGGCTGCTACCCCGCTATGCCGGTTTCAACGTCATGGGCGCAGTCGCAGCGATGGTGATCCCCGACAACGTGGCACGCTACGCCGCCGGCAAGGGACTGTTTGTCATCGGCCAAAGCGGCGAGGATATGACAATACGCAATGATGAGGATTTCAGCCCGGCGGTGTGGTGACAGCGTTTTCATGATCCTAAAAACGGCAGTTGGAACTTAGAAAAGCCGTTCGTGCTGAGCGAAGTCGAAGCATAAGCGGCTTTTCCTCGTTCACCTTTTGGGTGAGGTTCCAAAACCCGCTGTTTTTAGGATTAACCGCTTTGCCGGTGAAAGTGGAAGATGTAGCATAAAAAATCAAAATCTTAACTCACAATCGACGCATAAGGCTTCCACATTCGCGCCTAATGTCGGACAATGCCCGCTATTCAAAATAGTTCAACCCGCTTTATACTTTTTCACATAAAAATATTGAGGAACAGCCATGGAAAAAGCTTTCATATTACACATGTTCACCCCCGAGAAGAACCTCAGCCCTTTTGATGTCAATATGGCGGTGGATGCCGGTTGGGAGTCGACACCCGGCTACACCAATATCGAAGTAAGCGAGATTCCGGCACTTGTGCAAGATGCCATCTTTTCGCGGGGTCCGGTGGGTGTTAAGCGCACAGGCATTTTCATCGGGGGCCGCGACGTGAAGACCGCCATCGACATGTTGAGCGCGACGAAAAAATCCATGGTTCCGCCTTTTGAAGTTTCGGCGTTCGCCGACCCCAGCGGTGCTTTTACCACGGCGGCCGCTATGGTCGCCTTGGTCGAGTACGAACTGACAAAGTATGGGCTTTCCCTGGAAGGCGCGAATGTGCTGTGCCTGGGTGGAACCGGCCCGGTCGGCCAAATTGCTGCCGTGCTGGCCGCCCAGAGCGGTGCGAATGTAAAAATCATTGGCCGTCAACTGGAAAAAGCCCAGGCTGTCGCCGCGTTTTGTAACACCGAGTATGGTGGCGGAAAAACCAAGATCGAGGGGGATGCCGATGCCAACAAGCAGGATCTGATTCTAAAAGCCGACGTGGTGTTTGCCACTGCCGCCGCCGGAGTCCAGGTGCTAAGTTCCGAACTGGTGGCCGCGGCGCCCAAGCTGAAGGTTGCAGCCGATGTCAACGCCGTGCCCCCATCTGGCATTGCCGGTCTTGATCCGTTCAGCAAGGGTGCAGTTATCAAGGGTTCCAACAGCGGGGCAGTTGGCCTAGGAGCATTGGCTATCGGCAATCTGAAATACAGAACGCAAAACAATCTGCTCACCGTGATGCGCTACCAAAACCGCAAATCCGACAAGCCGATTTATCTGCATTACGAACATGCCTTCGAAGCGGCGCGAAGTTTAATCAAACGGTCTTGAGTACGGGAATTCAAACTCATGGTAATACGATCCATCATCCACATGTTCGACCCGATGCCCCATAACAGTCCATTCGACTTGAATATGGCGGCAGATGCGGGCTTCGATGTGTTGCTACCCTACAGCAACGTCAAGTTGGAAGAGGTCAACGGTTTGGTGCAGGATGCGATCTTCTCGCGCGGGCCTACCGGAGTGAAACGTACCGGCATATTCATTGGCGGACGGGACATCCGATTGGCTATGGACATGCTGGCCGCCGCAAAGAACGCAATGGTTCCTCCCTTCGTGGTTTCTGTGTTTGCCGACCCTTCCGGAGCTTTCACCACGGCGGCAGCCTTGGTGGCTAGCGTGGAAAAGCAATTGCGGGAAAAGCATGGGCTGGAATTGAAAGACCGGCGCGCCGTGGTTTTCGGCGGGACTGGCCCGGTCGGCTTGGCCACCGGTGTGATTGCCTCGTTAGCGGGTGCCCACACTACCATAGTAGACCACCTGAGCATTGATGTGGCGCTACAGAAGGTCGATGAATACAACCGACTTTGCGGCAGCACCCTGCACGGTACCCATGCCAGTTCCGATGCCGACAAGGCGCGCTTGATCTCCCATGCCGACCTAGTCTTTTGCACCGCCAAAGCGGGCGTGGAGGTTCTGAACGCGGATGTGTTGGCCGACGGCCTGCAATTGAAGGTAGTCGGCGATGTCAATGCCGTTCCACCACTGGGAGTTGAGGGCATCAAGCGCTTGGACAATGGTGTGCCGTTGAAATTTGCCGCCAACAGTCCAAACGCAGTGGGCATAGGCGCACTCGCTGTGGGCAATGTGAAATACCGATTGCAAAACCGGCTGTTAGGATTGATGCTGGAAACCGAACAGCCTGTCTATCTGGATTTCCGCGATGCCTTCCAAAATGCGCGTGAACTAGTCTGAGGTATATACATGGATTCACAGAAAAATTACCCACGCAATTTCAGCTTTGAATTTTTTCCTCCTAAAAACGAACAAGCTGCGGCGAATTTGCGTGACACGGTGGAAAAACTGGCGAAATTGAATCCCAGCTTCTGTTCCGTGACCTTCGGCGCGGGCGGTTCCACCCGTGAGAAGACCTTTGAAACGGTTGTTGAAATCCAGGAAAATACCGGCATTGAAGCGGCCCCGCATATTTCTTGCATCGCTTCGACTAGGGAGAATGTCCGAGAGGTATTGGATGCATACCTAGCCAAAGGCATACGCCACATTGTGGCTTTGCGCGGCGACATGCCCTCGGGGATGATGTCCGCCGGGGAATTCCGCCACGCCAACGAACTAGTAGAGTTCATACGCGCCGAAACGGGCGGTCATTTCCACATTGAGGTGGCGGCCTACCCTGAAATGCATCCTCAAGCCGCCAATTTCGACACCGACCTGCGCAACTTCAAACGCAAAGTCGAAGCCGGGGCAAACACCGCCATCACCCAGTATTTCTACAATCCTGGTGCCTATTTCCGCTTTGTTGGCGATTGTGAAAAACTAGGCATCGACTTGCCCATCGTGCCAGGCATCATGCCGATTACTAATTACACGCAGTTATCTCGCTTTTCTGAGTCCTGCGGAGCTGAAATTCCGCGCTGGATAAGGAAACGGCTAGAGGCTTTCGGCGATGACCGCGCCTCCATCCGTGCCTTCGGCGTGGAAGTGGTCACCATCCTTTGCCAACGATTGTTGGAACAAGGTGCGCCCGGCCTGCATTTCTACACGCTAAACCAGTCCGAGGCTTGTTTGGCGATTTGGGAAAACTTGGGGTTAAGCCGAGCCGATTGATTCGGTATTCCCATGCTTGAAAATACCGGTAGTGAAACCGAAGCCTCCCTATTTATCGTGGGTTGTGGCGATATCGGTCTAAGGGTGGCGGCATTGGAACAATCGGCGGGGCGTTCTGTTGCGGCCTTGGCCCGTTCAGAAGCATCCAGCCAAACTCTTGCTCAACGCGGCATCAAGATCGTACTAGGGGATTTGGATCAACCGAAAACACTGCGCAATCTGCCCGTCGAAGGGTCGGTAGTGTATTATTTCGCCCCACCTCCGCCGGAGGGCTTTGATGATACTAGGCTGGCGGCTTTTCTTGCCGCCTTGGACCAACAAGCCTTGCCGCGCCGGGTGGTCTATATCAGCACCAGCGGTGTCTACGGCGATTGCAACGGGGCCTGGGTGGACGAAACCTGGCCGCGGAACCCCCGTTCGGACCGCGGGCGGCGGCGGGCGGCGGCGGAAAGCCGGCTACTTGCATGGTGCCCGGCTAGCGGGGTGGACAGCGTGGTTTTGCGTGTACCCGGCATCTACGGACCCGGACGCTTGCCCGTGGAACGCATCCGGCGTGGCGTTCCCGTGGTGCGGGTGGAGGATTCGCCGTGGAGCAACCGCATCCATGCCGACGATCTCGCGAATGCGTGTTTTCTGGCTGCGCGGAGTAACGGTGCGGGAGGGATTTACAACGCCAGTGACGGCAACCCGACCACAATGACCGATTATTTCAACCACGTTGCCGATTTTCTCGGTCTGCCCCGTCCACCGGCCATTTCCATGGAAGAAGCCAGAACAACCCTGGGGCCTGGCATTTTGTCTTTTCTTGAGGAATCCAAACGTTTGGACAACCGCCGACTGCGGGAAGAGTTAGGCTTGGTGTTGCGCTATCCGGATATTGCCAGCGGCCTTGAAAAATGCAATTGGTAGGCGATCAGTATATTTTTTAACTTTTTGGCTGGCAGGACGTTAAGCCGTTGGTGGTGAGTCCTGAGCTTGTCGAAGGGTCGAACCATGAACGGCTTAATCGTCCATCCTTCGACCCTTCGACAAGCTCAGGACTCAGGGCGAACGGTTAAGCCTTATTTACTTGTCGTTACAATACTTATGAACCCCTACCCTGCCTGTGGCCTGCGGGCACCGCCATTTAACCTCTTAAACTCAAGGTACTTACACTCAACATGAACCCACTCCGCTTGGCAAAAAACGAGGAAAAACGCCTGCGTGCAGGACATCTATGGATATTCAGCAACGAGGTGGACAGCGGACAGACACCAATCAAGGGCTTCCAACGCGGCGAACTGGCCTTGGTAGAGGATGCCAAGGGCCAAGCCTTGGGTGTGGCCTATGTCAACCCGGACACGCTGATATGCGCCCGTCTGTTAAGCCGTGACCCGCGTGTGCGCATCAATGAAAAATTCTTCCAGCACCGCGTGGAGACAGCGCTGGCCTTGCGCCAAAGGCTGTTCGGGCAACCATACTACCGGCTCATCCACGGCGAAAGCGATGGCTTGCCGGGCCTGGTGGTGGACCGTTTTGGCGATGTGTTGTCGGTGCAGACCAATACCGTAGGCATGGAGAATCTGCAACCGGTCATTGTTGCGGCATTGGAAAAATGCCTGTCACCCCGCGCCATCGTATTGAAAAACACCTCCAGTTTGCGCCAATTGGAAGGCTTGGAGGAATACACCAAGCTAGCCAGCGGCGCATTGAGCGGGCCGGTGGAGATCGAGGAAAACGGGGTGAGATTTCGCATTGATGTGATGGGCGGGCAGAAAACCGGTTGGTTCTTCGACCATCGCAGAAATCGGGCGGTTGCCGCCAACTTGGCGCAAGGCCAGGCAGTGCTAGACTTGTTCTCCTATGCCGGAGGCTGGGGCATACAAGCGGCGGCGGCGGGGGCGGAAACGGTCGATTGCGTGGATGGCTCGGAGGCGGCGATTGCCTTGGCGCGTGAAAATGCGCAATTGAACGGGGTGGCGGACAAGGTCAGTTACGAACGCGGCGATGCCTTTGAGTTTCTGAAGCTGGCCCGTGAGGAAAGGCGCAAATACGGGCTGATCATCCTCGACCCGCCTGCCCTAATCAAGCGCAAGAAGGATGTCAAAGCCGGCCTTGAGGCCTACCGCCGCTTGAACCAAGGTGCGCTGCAACTGCTCACAGCGGGTGGCATTTTAGTTTCGGCCTCCTGCTCCCACCACCTGCACCGGGAAGTGCTGCACGACATCCTCCGTGCCGCCGCCCGCCACGGCGACCGCCATCTGGTGTTCATTGCCCAAGGTGGCCAAGGCCCCGACCACCCCATACACCCGGCAATCCCCGAAACCGATTATTTGAAAGCCTTCTTTTGTAGCGTAACGGAGAGTTTATAACGTGAGCACCATTCCGCAAGCCTACCTAGACACTTTGGACCCATTGATAGCCACAGCCAGAAAGTTTATGGAAGAAGGGCAATCGCTGCATCCTGTCGCGTTCGTGGGCAATTTCACCACAGGCATCACCGTGCCAGTGCTATTCGACACGTCTTCAAGCGAGGCCAAAGACGGTTCCTCAATGGGTATCCGGCAAGCCGCCAAGGACTTGGACGCCGATTTTGTCGCCGTCATCATGGAGGCATGGTCATTGCCGGAAGACAAGGCGCGGAACTACCAAGCCATATTGGAACGGTACGGTTCGATTGCCGCCTCGCCTTATCGAGTCGATATCGTCACCATTTCTGTCGAGACCCGCCACGGGTTGTGGCTTGCGCAGATGCCTATCAAGCCTATGGGGGTGTCTAAAAAACGCCGCACCTTCGGCGAACCGAAGTACCGATTGTTTTCCGAAGCGCAAGGAAGATTTGTCGGTTTGTTGCCAGAAAAAGACGATGCCATGACGGTGGTCGGCGGGCTGCATTGATACAGCATATCATTTTCCAAAATCTATCTACTTTGAGAAAACTTACGAAACAGATCGGATTGGCTGAAATGTGGAAAGATTCGATAGCTGGGATTTTCGTACCCCAGGCAGGGGTCAACAATGCGAAGAAGGGGAGATTGCCACGGCCCCTAACTACATCCTCACCGCCTGCCTGCCATATTTGCAACATCGGCCCAGCGCGACGAGGGCCGTTCCAGCTTGAAATACATCAATGAGAATCTGCTTGGCGCTCCCAGACGGAACGCCAAGCCCCAGCTTGGCGTGGCCATTTGCGGAGGAATTGTTCATTATTTTCATGGACAATTCATTTCTGTTTTGGTGGATTCATGATTGGAAATCACCTAATCACCAAGAAATAGGGGAAAAACGCCGAACACCCTTCTTTGGATTTTGCGGCCAGCGTGATGCGAACTTTCCCGGCCTGAGTGATGGGTTCGGCTAGTTTGACCTTCAAATCCCACTCTCCAGAACGGCGTTGGCTCACCTCCGGCTTCATTGGGTTTCCATTGACATTGAATTCAAGCGTCGAAATTTCGGTATTATCCGATGCGACGATGCCAATTTCGCTAACTGATACAAGCACTGAGTTTCTGGCAGGTGATTCATCATAGAACTTGGCTTCTGCGCAACTGGCGGCACTTCCGCCGCCACTCCCGTAGGCCCAAGAAAAGCTCGAGTTAAGCGCTAACCCAATGAAAACAGTGGCCAAGAATAAGGCGGCAAATTTGTTCATCTTTTCTCCTAGTATGTAGACTGGGCTTGTTGTAGGTTGCTGTGGAAGTAAAGCTACTTTCGATTTCCCTTCACCCCCGACCCTCTCCCCTAGGGAAAGGCTTACAAGGGTAGGTTTTTAAAAAATGTTCGGCGAGACAGTGCTTTGCGGTAGAGTAATGGGTGTTAGCAACCTCTTTCTACCGGAGATACCGCCATGTCTCGCCAACTCCAACTTTACCAATGGATCGACACGGTTGTCACGCATTTTCCGCCACTCAGCAAGCCGCAAGCGATGGGCTTGGCGTTGTGGAGCTTCGGTATGATCCTCTCCCGCTCGTGCAGCCTGACCGCCGTGGCCGGTCTGCTGGCACCTTTGCTCGGTCAGCCCTTCAATTCGA
Source organism: uncultured Methylococcaceae bacterium (assembly GCA_903934875.1). GTDB lineage: Bacteria > Pseudomonadota > Gammaproteobacteria > Methylococcales > Methylococcaceae > Methylumidiphilus. Next base: position 38,336 of record CAIZPP010000045.1, on the reverse strand, counting down.
TGTGCGAGAGGCTGCGCGACACCTATCGGGAAGCCGATGCGAAGGCCGGGGTTCAACGTGCCGAACTGGATGTCACCCTTTGCTGGGCACCTTGGCTGGCATGGGTACTGGATGGCTGGGTGGGGACACAACTGGCCATTGCGATTGATGCGACGAGTCTGGGTGGCCTTTTTGTCGCCTTGGTCGTCAGCATCGTTTATCGTGGCTGTGCCGTGCCTGTCGCATGGAAAATCCTGAAGGCCGGCGAGAAACATGCTTGGAAGCCGGAGTGGCCGGCGTTGCTGAAACAGATCAAGGGCTTTTTGCCCGCTGGTTGAACGGTGATTGTGCTGGCGGATCGGGGTCTGTATGCGAAGTGGCTGTTTGAAACCATCGTCGCACTGGGGTGGCATCCGTTCCTGCGCGTCAACGGGCAAGGCTTGTTTCGCCCGGAAGGCTGGTTCCACTGCAGGCCGCTTTCCAGTTTTGTGTCCAAGGGCAAGCAAAAATCACCCAACGCCTGCGCTGGATACCGCCGGGGCGGTTCCTGATGGGCTCATTGGAAGAGGAGACACGCGGCTTGGCGCCTTTCTGCAACGCATCAACGCCAAGATACCGGGCGTGGCTTTGGTGCTGCCCACCGAGGCCCAATGGGAACATGCCTGCCGCGCCCGGACCGACACCGCGCTGTACACTGGCGGAATAGAGATTCTGGGCGAAAGAAACGCCCCAGCTTTGGATGCCATCGCCTAGTACGGCGGCAACAGCGGTGTAGGCTACGAATTAGAGGAAGGTTATAATTCATCGGCATGGCCGGAAATGCCATGCCCCAATCCGAAATCGGGCACCCGCGAAATCGGTAAGAAGCGGTGCAACCCCTGGAGCTTGCATGACAGGCTAGGCAATGTCTGGGAAAAGCCACATTCGATTTGCCCTCACCCCAACCCTCTCCCGGAGGGAGAGTGAGTTCAATGTTGCTTTACTACCGCAGCGCCCTATACCAAGCTTTGTCGCCAATGCTGACGTAACGAGGTCTAACCGTTAGAATAGACGCATATACTCAACTGCCGGACATACTGAACCCATGCGCACCAGCCAATTCCCACTGAACACCCTGAAGGAAACCCCCGCCGATGCCGAGATCATCAGCCATCAACTCATGCTGCGGGCGGGGTTGATCCGCAAACTTGCCGCCGGACTCTACACTTGGCTGCCCTTAGGGCTTAGGGTGTTGCGCAAAGTGGAGCGGGTGGTGCGCGAGGAAATGGACAAGGCCGGTGCGCTGGAAGTGTCCATGCCCGTGGTCCAGCCCGCCGAGCTTTGGCAAGAGTCCGGACGCTGGGAGAAATACGGGCCGGAATTGGCCAGGCTGAAGGACCGCCATGAACGCGAATTTTGCCTAGGGCCAACACACGAGGAAATCATCACCGATTTGGCGCGGGGCGAAATCAAAAGCTACAAGCAGTTGCCGATCAATTATTACCAGATACAAACCAAGTTCCGTGACGAAATCCGTCCGCGCTTCGGGGTGATGCGCGCCCGCGAGTTTTTGATGAAAGATGCTTATTCTTTCCATTTGGACCAAGACTCCTTGCAACAGACTTACGACGCGATGTATTTGGCTTATAGTGCCATTTTCACGCGGCTGGGCCTGCAATTCCGCCCGGTGCTGGCCGACACAGGAGCCATAGGCGGCAGCCACTCGCATGAGTTCCATGTGCTGGCGGACTCCGGCGAGGATGCCATCGCCTTTTCCAATGCCAGCCAGTATGCCGCCAATGTCGAGCAGGCCGAGGCGCTGGCGCTGGAAGTGCCCATCGCAGCGCCTGCCGAGTTGGTCTTGGTGGACACCCCCGGCCAACACAGCATTGAAGCCGTCAGCGCCTTCTTAAGCGTTGTTCCGTCCCGCGTGTTGAAGACTTTGTTTGTAGCGGGTGTGGAAGAGGGTGTGGTTGCCTTGTTGCTGCGCGGCGACCATGAGTTGAATGCGGTGAAAGCCGCGAAATTGGCCGGTGTCGCATCCCCCCTGCGCTTCGCCAGCGAGGCCGAAGTCCGCACTGCCGCCGGTTGTGCGCCGGGTTCTTTGGGCCCCATCGGTTTGGGGATACCTATTGTGGTGGATCGCAGCGCCGCCAACTTGGTGAATTTCGTTTGTGGTGCCAACCAAGACGGCAAGCACTACACTGGCGTCAACTGGGTCCGCGACCTGCCAAAACCGGAAAATGTGGCCGATATCCGCAATGTGGTGGACGGCGACCCCAGCCCGGATGGTCAGGGCACACTTGGCATCGCCCGTGGCATTGAGGTCGGCCATATCTTCCAATTAGGGACCAAATATAGCGAGGCGATGAACGCCACCGTCCTCAATGAAGAGGGCCGCGCCCAAGTGATGATCATGGGTTGTTACGGAATCGGCATCACCCGTGTGGTCGCCGCTGCGATTGAACAGAACCACGATGCCAAAGGCATTACCTGGCCCCATGCGCTAGCCCCCTTTGATGTCGCCCTGTTGCCTATGAACATGCATACCTCCCCACGCGTGATGGAAAAGGCCGAGCAACTCTACGCCGAATTGCGCAGCGCCGGTTTCGAGGTGCTGTTCGACGACCGCAAAGCCCGCCCTGGGGTGATGTTTGCCGATATGGAATTGATCGGCATCCCCCACCGTGTCGTCGTCAGTGAAAAAGGGCTGGACGCGGGTACATTGGAATACAAAGGGCGTCGCGATGCGGAAAATCAGCATATCCCCATCGGTGACATTGTTGCATTCCTACAGCATTCTCAACATCAAAAAGTTACTTGATAGCTGGAATGAAAGGGCAAGATATTCAGTTAAATTGAAACGTTAGCTGAATATCATTTATTAGGTATATTTTAAAGATGAAAATGCTGTAACAAGGGAAAATAATAAAGGACATTCAATCAAACCACCAATTGTGTGAATTGCTTAGCAAAACAATATAACTTAACAAGTAACTCTCTGATATTAAAAACGCTGTAGATGGAGTGTGTAATGAACGAGCATGAGAAAAGCGGGACGGCCAAATCACTGGAAGATTACTGGCTTGAATTTCCTGTATCAACCGACACGACGGCGGCTGTATTCTTGGGCGGGTCCTGCAACCCGACCGTCTGGCGATTCACCGAGGCAATCCCTTCGCTGATTAATGCAGGTTTGAGTTATTTCAACCCACAGCTTAAAGACTGGACCGATGAGCTTATCGAGAAAGAGGCTGTGGCTAAAGAAAACGCCAAGGTGCTGCTGTTCGTGATTGACGCTGAAACTAGGGCGATTGCTTCTATGGTGGAGGCCAGCGAATATATCGTCCGGGGCAGGCCGGTGGTTCTGGTAATCCTTGACATTCCTCCTGCTGCGGTAATCGCCGGGGAACCCATAGGACCCCGGCAAAGGGAAGACCTCAATCGTGGGCGCAAATTTTTGGCCAATGTGGCAATGCGCCACCATGTTCCAGTCTACGGCAAGCTCAATGATGCCATGCAGAAAGTCATAGAAATGGCTCAATGAGAATTGCTGTATTGCACCTTACCGTGTTGTGGGAAGCCCACAAATACATTACGGTACAGCATTCTAAACATCAGATGGTTACTTGATAAGGCGTATAATGGTGCTAGATAATTTTCCCAGTTATGCACATGAGGCAAGCGCAATGAGTATCGTTCCAGACAATTTAAAATATGTGAAAACCCACGAATGGGCAAATTTGGAGCAGGATGGACTAGTGCAGGTAGGCATCAGTGATTTTGCGCAACATCAACTCGGTGACGTGGTTTTCATTGAACTTCCAGAGCGGGGCCGCAAAGTCATTGCGGGAGAGGCCTGTGCTGTAATCGAGTCGGTAAAGGCCGCCTCTGATATTTACAGCCCGGTCTCGGGCGAAATTGTAGATGTCAACACGGTATTGACGGACGTTCCCGAACTGGTGAACCAAGACAGTTATCTGCATTGGCTGTTTCGGGTAAAGCCTAGCAATCCGGCAGAACTGGATAAACTATTAATCGCCGGGCAATATGCAGCTTCGGTTTCATCCGTTTAGGGAGTACTTAAAATGAGCGCTTTAATCTGCGGTTCCATGGCCTATGACACCATCATGGTTTTCCATGACCGCTTCAAAAATCACATTTTGCCCGATCAAGTCCATATTCTAAATGTTTCGTTTTTGGTGCCCGATTTGCGCCGGGAATATGGCGGTTGCGCCGGGAATATTGCTTACAATCTAAAATTATTGGGTAGCGAAGCGTTGATCATGGCAACCGTGGGTAAAGACTTCCTGCCCTATTCGCAATGGCTGGCCTATTGCGGATTGTCTCAGGAGTTTGTCCGCGTACTCGACGACAGCTTCACCGCCCAAGCCTATATCACCACCGACATGGACGACAACCAGATCACGGCATTCCATCCAGGGGCAATGTCGTTTTCCCATTTGAACCAAGTGCCGGCCAATCGTGGCATCAAGGTCGGCATTGTTTCCCCGGATGGCAAACAAGGGATGGTCGAACATGCAAAGCAGTTCCACTCCGCCGGCATTCCGTTCATATTCGATCCAGGCCAAGGGATGCCTATGTTCAACGGTGACGAATTGTTGGAATTTGTAGAGTTGGCGGATTGGATCACCGTCAATGATTATGAGGCCAAACTAATGGAGGAACGCACTGGTTTTGCGCCGGAACAGCTTGCCGCCAAGGTCAAGGCACTGATTGTGACCAAGGGCGGGGATGGCTCGCTGATCTATACCGGGGGTGGAATCGTGGAAATCCCTTCCGCCAAACCGCACAGAATCGCCGACCCCACAGGATGCGGGGACGCTTACCGTGCGGGCTTGCTGTATGGTTTGGCGGAGGAGTTGGACTGGGCAACGACCGGGCGCATAGCCTCCCTGCTCGGTGCCATCAAAGTTGAAACCGCCGGCACCCAAAACCATACATTCACCTTGAATGAATTCAAAGAACGCTACCGGGAAAACTTCCGCCACGGATTTTAAGCGATGAAAAACACCCGCCGCCTTGTCGAAATCATGGCCCGGCTGCGCGACCCGGACAACGGTTGCCCGTGGGATCAACAGCAGGATTTTGCCAGCCTGATTCCCTACACCTTGGAAGAGGCCTATGAGGTGGCGGATGCGGTCGAGCGGAAGGACTACATCGACTTGCGCGATGAATTGGGTGACTTGCTGTTGCAGGTGGCTTTCCATGCCCGCTTGGCCGAGGAGCGTACCTTATTTGATTTCGAAGGCGTGGCCGGTGCCATCTGCGACAAACTGATCCGCCGCCATCCCCATGTCTTTGCCGGTATGGCCTTCGACAGTGACGAGGCGCGCCTGCACTTTTGGGAAAACGCCAAGATTGAGGAAAAGCGGGAAAAAAATGGCGAGGATGCCGGGGGGGCCTTGTCCGGTATCGCAGCCAACCTGCCGGCCTTGATGCTGGCGCAGAAGCTGCAAAAACGCGCATCCCGCTTTGGGTTCGACTGGGACGAAATCAAACCAGTCTATGCGAAGGTGGAAGAAGAATTGGCGGAACTCAGCACCGCCCAGGCAATGGGCGACCGTGAGTCGATAGCGGACGAGGTTGGCGATTTGCTCTTTGCTGTCGTCAACCTCTCCCGCCATCTTGCAGTCGATGCCGAATCTGCTTTACGCGCCAGCAGCCGGAAGTTTACCAAGCGTTTCAGCTATGTGGAACAAAAGCTGAAAGCACAAAACCGCGCAATGGCTGAGGCTACTGCGGAAGAGCTTGACGTGTTGTGGGAGGAAGCCAAACGTTTATTGGATAGAGAACATTCATGACATGAATGACGAAAATGTCGGTTATCGCTAATCACCACCCTTGCCCAATAAGGGTTTCAAAAGTTCTAGTAGCTGTTTGACCAGTTCTATTTGTGGCAGGACTGCATCAGTGCTTTCTTTGTTGTCGTTTTCTTGCCTATAAGTGACGCGAGCTAGTCCTAAAAGAAGGGTAGTCGCAGCAATCAATGTGATAGAGCCAAGGGCAAAAATCGGCCAGCCAATTGTGATGTTACTGGTTTCGGGAGTCGCTATTTTCTCGCTTTTTGCCAAATCCTTTGCATGAGATGATTCATTAGCACTAGACTCATAAATCTGAGTCTGCTTCGCGGGCAATGCATTTGGCTTCATGGGGCTTCCTGTTCCACTTTTCGCATCCGTAGCGGGCAAATTATTTTCAGCCTCCCGAAAAGTTTCGGAAGATGCGTTTTTTATTTCTCTACTGACAAGATCAAGAACCCTACATTCAAACCAGAGAAAGAAAACGATGAGTGCTAGACTACAAGAAATAGTTGTTACGACAACCCAATGCCGATGCACATATTTTTGTTTATTTATCAAAAGCGAGTATTTTAAACTGCTTAAATCTTGATAACCTCTACCCCCTTCGGAAAGGTCATCTCTAAATTCTTGGTTTATCTCGTTTTTATTTTGATTACTGATATCGCCTGCGGAAAGATCATGTTCATTTTGATTACCCACGCAACCACCCTAAATTCTTCAGTCTGAACTCCATTGCAACCTGCGAGACTCCAAATAACTCGGCTAATGATTCCACGGAGGGGTCGCGTAAATCCATGATTGTAGCTTCAATCATGTCGGCAGGCATTAAAAGACTAGCAGCAAATCGATTAGCAGCAATTTCGTCTGGATTATAAGTGCGGGCTGAGAAGTTTGTGGCTGGATCACGATACGCCAGCCCATGCCCAAGCGCACAATGACCTAACTCATGTGCTATTGTAAAACGCTGCCTTACCCGAGACTCGTTTGGGTTGAACCTGATAGTAGGGATATTGTTCTCTTTCTCAAATTTACCAGACAATGGGTCTTGTCCCCATGCCAGGCTCCCGTCTGGAATAACCCTAACGCCCGATCTTTCAGCGATCATCCAAGGATCGACAGGCAATCTACCATCCCAATACATGTCGAGAAACTTTCTTTCAGTAGACATACTTTTCCACCATAAAGTTAGATTTCAGAGGTTTGTACTGCGTTTTCATTTTTTATAGCATCACAATCCGCAAAGTGTGGCTTACTTCGCCGGAAACACCCGCCGGTGCGGGTTTATTCCGGCCTACATCCATGCTGTTCAAGGGCACCCTGCGTAACATCAGTTAAATATATGCACTCTGAAAGCTTTCCAACTCGCGGATATAATTGGCGCGTTCAAACGCCCCTGGGTTGGCGACTTTGGCCCGGCTCATGCTGCCCCGAACTTGGGCGACGGAGGAGAAGCGCCGCGCCTCCATCCACTCCTGCAAGCCGTCGAGCAGCGTGTTGGTGTAAGCGGGGCCATTGCGTAGCAGTGCCGAGGTGCTCATCACCACGTCGGCACCGGCCAGCAAATACTTGATCACTTCGTCCGGTTTTTCCACGCCACGGGTGGCGGCCAGTGAAGCATTAAGCTTGCCGTGCAACAGGGCAATCCACAGCAGTGGTAGGCGAATCTCGCCTGCGGAACTCAAGCCTAGCGAGGGCTTGACCTCCAGAGCTTGAATGTCAATATCCGGTTGGTAAAACCGGTTGAATAGCACCAAGGCATCAGCCCCCGCTTGGTCCAAGCGTTTAGCCATATGTCCCATCGCACTGAAGAAGGGGCTGAGTTTCAGCGCGACCGGTATGCTGACGGTTTCTTTCACTGCCGTCAAAATATCCAAATAGCGCTGCTCGACCGCGTTGCTAGTCGCATCAAGGTCGGCTTCGACCGAATAAATATTTAACTCCAGCCCGGCGGCTCCCGCCTGCTGCATCTGCCGGGCATAGTCAATCCAACCCTCGCCTGTGACACAATTGAGGCTGGCTATAACCGGCACATCGACCGATTCCGCCGCCTGCCGGAGCAGGTTAATATAATTATCCGGGCCGACATGGTAGCTTTCAACTTCAGGAAAATAACTGAGCGATTCGGCAAAACTTTGTGTGCCAGACTCCATCAAGTGGGAGAAGGATTCATTGTCATGCCTGATCTGTTCTTCGAACAGCGAAAACATCACAACCGCCGCCGCGCCCCCGTCTTCCAGCCGTTTGATTCCGTCCAAGGTGCCAGACAGAGGCCCTGCCGATGCGACGATGGGATGTTGCAGTTGCAAACCCATGTAGTGCGTTGTAAAGTCCATCATTGAGCTCCTTATTTCTTTGGTGTTTGTTTGACGCTAGCGTCAGGATGGAAACGCGAACCGCTTCCGCTTGCCATTTCCTCATAGATTTCCCATTTCTGGTTCACCACCTTCTGCGCCAAGGCCATCAGTTGCTCGCTCTCGGCGGGATGGCTGCGCGACAGCATCTTATAACGCAGTTCGTTGAAGGCGTAATCTTTCAGTTTGATGGTCGGGCGTGGCGAGTCGAGCACGAAAGGATTCCGGTCAGATTCGCGCAACGCCGGATTATAGCGGATCAACGGCCAATGGCCGCTGGCCACGGCAAGGTCTTGCTGCTTTAAGCCATGCTCCATGTTGATGCCGTGGGCGATGCAATGGCTGTAGGCAAGCACTAGGGACGGTCCCGGATAGGCTTCCGCTTCGCGCAGGGCCAGCAAGGTTTGCTGCGGATTGGCTCCCATCGCTATTCTGGCCACATATACGCTGCCGTAGGAGATGGCTTGCAGAGCCAGGTCTTTCTTTGCCACGGGCTTGCCACTGGCAGCAAACTTGGCAACCGCGCCCATCGGCGTGGATTTGGACATCTGCCCGCCCGTGTTGGAATAAACCTCCGTATCCAACACTAGGATGTTGACGTTTCTGCCACTGGCCAACACATGGTCCACCCCGGACGAACCGATATCATAGGCCCAACCGTCACCGCCCATAATCCAGATGCTGCGGCGGACTAGATGGTCAACTACGGAAAGCAAATCCTTGGCTTTCTCGGTGTCCAGTATGATCAACGCGGCCTTCAATTCCGCCACCCGTATGCGTTGCTGGCGAATTTGCGACTCGCTGATTTGCGGGGCTTCGAGGATTTGATCGACCAGTGCGGGGTTGACCAAGCCCTTGAGTTCCAGTGCCAATTGTGCCGCCACTTCCAAGTGCTTGTCGGCAGTCAAACGGAACCCTAGGCCAAACTCCGCATTGTCCTCGAACAGCGAGTTGGACCATGCCGGGCCACGCCCTTCCGCATTCTTAGTCCACGGTGTGGTCGGCAAATTGCCGCCGTAGATGGAAGAGCAGCCGGTGGCATTGGCCATGATCAGGCGGTCGCCGAATAATTGCGACAACAGGCGGACATAGGGGGTTTCGCCGCACCCTGCGCAAGCCCCGGAAAATTCGAATAAAGGCTCCAAAAATTGGGTTCCCCGCACCGAGGAAAAGTCCACCTTGGAACGGTCATTGAACGGAATGCTTTCAAAAAACCCGATATTATCGAGTTCCTGCCGGAGGACAGGCTCCTTGGGCTTCATGTTGATCGCCTTGACACCGCTTTGCTGCAGGCTCTTGGCCGGGCAAACTTCAACGCATAAACTGCAACCGGTGCAATCCTCGACGTAAACTTGCAAGGTATAGCGCGTGTCAGGAAAACCCCGTGCGTTGATCTGGGCGGACTTGAAACTTTCCGGCGCATGAGTCAGGCGCGTTTCGGGATAGAATTTGGAACGGATCACGCCGTGCGGGCACACAAAGCTGCAATTCCCGCATTGGATGCAAATATCCGGCTCCCAAATGGGCACGAACGCAGAGATATTGCGCTTTTCCCATTGTGTCGTGCCGCTGGGGTAGGTGCCGTCTATAGGCAGCGCGGATACCGGCAACTGGTCGCCCTTGCCCGCCATCATCATGGCGGTCACGTCTTGTACGAATTTAGGCGCACGGGCTGGAACTAAGGGCGGTATGTCGATAGTGCCGTTGGCTTCTTTCGGCACCTCAATTTTATACAGCCGGGCCAAGGTTTGATCCACTGCGACATAGTTTTTCTTGACTACATCGTCGCCCTTTTTGCCATAAGTCTTTTTGATCGACTCCTTGATTTTGGCGATGGCCTCATCTCTGGGCAATACCCCTGAAATGGCAAAAAAGCAGGTCTGCATGATGGTATTGGTACGGTTGCCCATGCCCGTTTCCAATGCCACCTTGGATGCGTCAATCACATAAAACTGAATGTCCTTGTCGATGATCTCTTGCTGCAAGCTGCGCGGCAGACGGTCCCAAACCTCGTCGGGACCGTAAGGGCTGTTCAATAAAAAGGTTGCGCCATGCCGGGCGTTTTCCAATACGTCGATTTTTTCTGCGAAGACAAACTGATGGCAGCCGATAAAGCTGGCCGAATGGATCAAATAAGGCGAGTTGATCGGATTGGGTCCAAAGCGCACATGGGAAACTGTCTGCGAACCCGATTTTTTTGAGTCGTAGACAAAATAGCCCTGGGCATACAATGGTGTCGATTCACCGATGATTTTAATGCTATTTTTGTTGGCCCCGACGGTGCCGTCGGCACCTAGCCCGATGAACAGAGCGCGGACTACGTCATCCGGCTCGATATCAAACTCAGCATCGTAATCCAGACTGCTGTGCGACACATCGTCATCAATGCCGATGGTGAAATGGTTTTTCGGCTTGTCCTTCTTCAGTTCATCCAGCACGGCTTTTGCCATCGCCGGGGTGAATTCTTTCGATGACAGGCCGTAACGGCCACCGCTGATGCGCGGGATGGTGGCGGTAGGCAGCGTGCCATCGGCATAGGCTTCCGCCAAGACCGTGACCACATCGCCATACAGCGGTTCGCCTGTGGCACCTGGCGACTTGATCCGGTCCAGCACGGTGATGGACTTCACGGTGGCCGGCAAAACCTTGATGAAATGCGCTGCGGAGAACGGCAGGCACAGACGCACATTGACCACGCCCACCTTTTCGCCTTGCATTTGCAGGTAGGTGACGGTTTCTATCAAGGTTTGCGCACCCGAGCCGATGATGATGGCGACCCGCTCCGCCTCGGGGTGGCCATAGTAGTCGAACAGGTGATACTGTCTGCCGGTCAATTCGGCAAATGCGTCCATCTTTTGCTGAAGAATGGCAGGCAGGCGGACATAAAACGGGTTTACCGTTTCCCGCGCTTGGAAATAGATATCCGGGTTTTGCGCTGTGCCACGGATGAAGGGATGGTCTGGGCTTAAACCCCTGCCCCGGTGGGCGCGAACCTGCTCGGCATCTATCATCGCCCGGATTGTGTCATCAGGGATTAGCGTGAGCTTGTTGACTTCATGCGAGGTGCGGAAGCCGTCGAAGAAATGGATGAAGGGTATCCGCCCTTCCAAACTCGCAGCCTGGGCCAATAAGGCCATATCGTGCCCTTCCTGCACCGTGCTGGAGGCTAGTTGGGCAAACCCCGTCTGGCGCACGGCGGCAACGTCGGAATGGTCGCCAAAAATCGACAAGCCCTGCGCAGCCAGCGATCTCGCCGCCACATGCAGCACGGCCGAAGTCAATTCTCCGGCCACTTTGTACAGGTTAGGAATCATCAACAACAAGCCTTGTGAGGCTGTGAAGGTGGTGGTAAGCGCACCTGTTTGCAATGCGCCATGCACAGTGCCGGCCGCGCCGCCTTCGCTCTGCATTTCAACGACTAGGGGCACATTGCCCCAAATATTGGTTTTGCCTTCGGATGCCCATTGGTCGGCCAATTCGGCCATGGTCGATGAGGGTGTGATGGGATAAATGGCACATACTTCATTGACGCGATAGGCGATGTACGCCACGGCCTCATTGCCTTCGAGCGTCGTAACCTGTGACGGTTTCATGGGTTAAACTCCTGCTTCAGGATTCATTTCGATGGCATGGCAGGGGCACTGTTCAAAACAAACAGCGCAGCCCGTACAGAGGTCATAATCATAACGGTAACGCTGGCCCGGCCCTAATTTGATGATGGCCTGTTCGGGACAGGCACCGTAACAACCGTCGCACTCGAAACAGTTGCCACATGAGAAACAACGCCTGGATTCGTACAAGGCTTCGGCTTGGCCCAGACCCTTGACGACTTCGTCAAATCCAAACGCCCGCTTGTCCAGCTCCAGAGAGTCCTGTAGCTGTTGCCCGGCCTCGGTGTCATACCAAATGTGCAGTTTGTCAAAACCGACAATATCGTGCTTTGGCTGTTTCGCATATTGCCCGCCGTGCAAGAATGCGTCGATATGGCGGGCGGCTTTTTTGCCATGCCCCACGGCGATGGTTACTGTCCTTTCGCTGGGGACCATGTCACCACCGGCAAAGATGCCGGGATGCCCGGTCATCATATTGCCATCGACAATCACGGTGCCGTCGCGCTTGAACTCGATACCCGGCACGTTTTTCAAAAACCCCGTATCCGTGTCTTGTCCTAGGGCTAGGATCAATGCGTCGGCCTCCAAAGTCTCGAATAGCCCGGTTGGTTCGGGGTAGCCCTCATCGTTGATTTGCATCACCTCGACCTGGATATGGGTCTCGTCTATTTCCTTGATGGTGCGCAGCCAATTGATCTTGACTCCCTCCTCCATAGCCTCGTCGGCCTCGAAGGAGTGTGCAGGCATATGTTCACGGTCCCGCCGGTAAATAATCAGGGCTTCCTCAGCGCCTAGGCGCTTGGCGGTCCGTGCCGCATCCATCGCGGTATTGCCGCCGCCATAAATGGCAACGCGCCGGCCTAGCAAGGGGGGGGCGTCTCCCGATGCGGCTTGGCGCAAGAAACTAACCGCATCCAAAATTTTACCGGCATCACGCGCCGGAATATCGACCCGCTTGCTGATATGGGCACCGATGGCGATGAATACCGCGTCAAAATGCCCTTTTTCCTGTTCCGCCAAGATATCCTGAACCTTGCGGTTGAGCAGTATTTTGACGCCTATGTCTTCAATGCGGCGAATCTCTTGTTCCAATTCTTGGCGCGGCAGGCGGTAAGCCGGAATGCCGAAATGCATCATGCCCCCCGCCAAGGGTCCGGCCTCGTGAATTTCCACACTATGGCCAAGACGGGCCAAATGATAAGCGGCAGACAAGCCGCTAGGGCCGGCCCCCACCACTAAAATCCGCTTCCCGCTGGGGGCTGCGTCTATTTTGATCTTCCAACCTTCCCGCAACGCGCTGTCGCCGAGAAAGCGTTCCACCGCGTGGATGCTGACGGAGCTATCGACTTCTTTGCGGTTGCAGTTGCTTTCGCAAGGGTGGTAGCAAACCCGCCCGTGAACTGCAGGCAGCGGGTTGTCCTTCATCAGCGTTTGCCAGGCCCGTTCATATTGGCCCGCTTGGACTAGGGCCAGCCATGCCTGGATATTTTCGCCTGCCGGACAGGCGTTGTTGCAAGGCGGAAGCAAATCCTGATAAATCGGTCGTTGTGTGCGAACAGGGCCAGTTCCCTTGCCGTGTTGTACCAAATCCGCAGGGCGAGTCTTATCGCTGGGCTTGGGACTGATCATTACATTTCTCCATAGTAATATAGGTTTTGGAATAGAAAAGTGGTGTGAAGTTGATGTTGCCACAAGCGGGTGCGATTAAAAGTGATGCCGGAGTGCAAGGCCTGCCTTGCAAATGAATTTAAAGGCAAGGCAGGCCTTGCACTCCGTGTGTAATTTTAAATACCGCCTAATTCGTCTGCATCACTTTTAACCGCCCCCGCCACAAATTGGAGGCGCATCCGATTTGTTAGGGCTGTATTATGCGGTTTAGTGTAGCCTAAAATCACATGGTTTGATAAATCCTCAATTCCTGCTGTGTGATCTTCACAGTGAATTGACTGTTTTTCTGTATGGTGAAAGAGCATTCTAGCAAAAGATGTGTTTGCGCCCGGTTTGGTTCCGTGCTACAGGTGCAAATGAGTGCATTGCAATCAAATAGTTTAAATATGGCAGACACCAGTATTACCATACGCACAGACCCCGAACTTGCAGCCAAGCTTGCGCTACTCGCAACCGCGATGGACCGTTCGCGGAACTGGGTCATCGAAGATGCCATCCGACAATACGTCGAGGCCCAGGCTTGGCAAATTGAAGGCATCAAGGTAGCCATCACCGCTCTTGACAAAGGTGAAGGTATCCCGTATGAGCAAGTCATGGCAAACATGGAGGCGTTGCTATCCGGTAGGGATACCCAGCCTTGAAAATCATCTGGTCACCGCAAGCGGTTACCGATCTTAGGGATATCTATCTTTACATCTTGCCCAGCAATCCCGGTGCCGCTCGTGCGCTCCACGAACGCATCCGGTCAAGTGTTCTTTTGTTGGCCGACACGCCCCAAATCGGACGACCTGGACGGGTATCCGGCACACGGGAGATGGTGATTGCAGGAACCCGTTATATCGTACCCTACCGGGTAGTTGGGGACACGCTGCAAATACTCCGCGTCTATCACAGCTCGCGGCAGTGGCCAGGGAGATTTGAATAATGGAATTGCTCGCCAATCTTGGCTACACCGCCTTCGGCCCGTTTTTGGCGGCATGATCGCCAATATCCTCTCCAACCGCGCCGACGGCGGTTTGCAACAGATGGAGGCACTGCTCGCCGCCAAACTACAAGATGGCCAGTTGCCCGCCAACCACGATTTGCAACAAGCGGTGTTAGACGCGTTGCGGCAAGCTTTGCGCGGTTTGACACTGGCCTTGGCTGCCAGCCACCGCCCCGCCTCGCCGTTTTTGCGCGAAATGCGGCAACAATTGCTCAACCCGCAAGACCGCGCCCTCTCTGTCACCACGCTGTTGGACGTGCCATTCTGGACCGTGCTCGACAGCAGCGAGCGGGGCTGGATGATGCCTTTGCCCGATTGATCGAAGACAACGCGGCTTTGTCCCTGCTGGCGGGCTTAGGCTTGGCGGCGGCAGGCGGCGTGGATGAACTGCTGGAAGAAACCCCGACCAGCCGCCGTGGGGTCGCCTGCGCTTAGCCGTTACAGAGTGGCTAGACCGCGAACTGCAAGAAGCCCCCGGCCGCCCCGCGATGTTGGACGAGTATTTGGAGCAAGGCTGGCCTGTGGCGGACAATGCGGCTCAACCGAACCCTCTCCCTCCGGGAGAGGGCAGGGTGAGGGGCAATGCGGTTGAAGTAAACCGCATCACACTATTCCAAGCCTGGTATTGGTTCTTCCGCGAGGCCATCAAAGAACGCCCCCAGGTGTTCAACATCTAATATGTACTTGCCCGAAAACATCGCCAAAGCCGTGCAACAAAACTTTGATGCCAAGCTCGTCGCTGCCCGTTTGCGCACAGAAATCGAAGATCGTTTCCAACAAGACAAATCCAAAGCCATCGCCCCAGGCCAGCACTGGGATGCTTTGCGCGAATTGGAGAAGCAACACGGATACCGCCTTGTCCAAAAAGGAGGTCACAAAATGGCAGCGCCATGCCAAAATAACGTTGATTGAAAAAAATAATCCTGAATGGCCGGATTTGTGGGAAGATTTGGTTTGTACTTAACGGGAGGTTCTCGGCAAATCTAGGCTTACCCTCCACGGCCTGGATTTCGGCATCCCTGCCGAAATGACGGCGTTTTTGCTTGATTTCACACAAGCTGCCTAGCGAATTCAGGCACCTAGGTGTGTGCTACTTAACCCACCCTAAGCGTAAAGTGATTTCCAATAATCAATCCACAAAAGGAATCATCCACGAAAACCACGAAAGGCACGAACGAATCTTGCTTTTGTTCGTGCTTTTCGTGTATTTCGTGGACTCTTTTTTCCTACGGAACAGTTGTGGCCCCGTTATCCCGGATTTTCGCTTGCCAAGCGGCTCCATCCGGGCCATATCCCTCAACGCCCCTGATAAAGCCTATCCACCCATTCCTTAAACCGGGGTGGGCGTTTGAAAACTACGTAGAGCAGCACAAAACCCAACACCGGGAATGGCAAAAACTCCAAAATCATGAAAAAACTTATCCACAATAGGCAGATTGCTTTTGCGCTCATGGGGCATCACCGATTAATTTATGAACCCGTCAGCCGGTTTTCCGCCTCCCGGTACTTGGCGGCGGTCTTCGCCAGCACCTCGGGCGGGAGCCTGGGGCCTGGGGGGGTCTTGTTCCAGTCCAGTGTCTCCAGATAGTCACGGACGATTTGTTTGTCGAAGCTGGGCGGGCTGATGCCGACCCGGTATTCATCCACGGGCCAGAAACGGGAGGAATCAGGAGTCAAGACCTCGTCAATCAGGTACAATTCACCTAATGCGTCCAGACCAAACTCAAATTTGGTGTCGGCGATGATGATGCCCCGCTCTAAAGCATAGCTCGCCGCCTCACGGTAAATGCGCAGGCTGACATCACGAACCTGCTCGGCCAAGGATTGTCCGAGTAAGCCTGCGGCAATGGCGAAATCTATGTTCTCGTCATGGGTGCCCTGTTCCGCCTTGGTGGAGGGGGTAAATACCGGCTCCGGCAGTTGTTGCGCCATTTGCAGACCCTCAGGTAGCGAAATTCCGCACACAGCCCCGGTCTTTTGGTAATCTTTCCAGCCTGAACCGGTCAAATAACCACGCACCACCGCTTCCACTGGCAGTGGGCGCAGCTTCCTCACCACGATGGCACGGCCTTCCAGCAAGGCACATTCTTCGGGATTAGTGACTGCTTCCTCCAGTTTAAGGCCGGCTAGATGGTTGGGGATGATATGCCGCATCCTCTGGAACCAGAAGTTGGAGACGGCGGTCAGCACCCTGCCCTTGCCGGGAATGGGGTCGGGCAGGATGACGTCAAAGGCAGAAAGCCGGTCTGTGGTGACGATGAGCAGGTGTGCATCGTCAATGTGGTAAATATCGCGCACCTTGCCACGCGCTTGCAAAGCAAGACTGGTCAAGGCTGTTTCATATAGAGTTGTGGGGGATTTCATGTTTTGTTTCGTGGGTTATTTTGATTAAATGTGGGTTGTCATGTAATTTTGTCATGCTTGTGGGTAAGAGAGAAATATATTGGTGGTTGCAGCCATGAGTTGGCTGGGCAAATTTATCGGCGGGACTTTCGGATTCCTCATGGGCGGGCCTATGGGCGCTCTGTTTGGCGCTGCTGTCGGGCACCAATTTGACCAAGGCAAGGGGAATCAAATTCCGTTTCAGGTGGAGGACGACTCCTCGGCGCACTACAAAGCGCAAATGGCTTTTTTCACGGCTGCCTTCTCGGTCATGGGGCATATTGCCAAAGCCGACGGGCGGGTGAACGAAGCGGAGATCGAATTTGCCCGCAAGGCTATGGCAAGGCTGCAATTAAACGAAGACATGCGGAAGACGGCGATGCGCTTGTTCAATGAGGGCAAAAGCGCCGCTTTCCCGCTAGACGGCGTATTGCAGCAGTTCCGCGAGGAGTGCCAAAACCGCTACCACCTAATTCGTTATTTTGTGGAGCTACAGCTTGAGCTTGCTTTGGCGGATAGCGTACTCCATGCGGCGGAGGAAAGACTATTGCTGCAGGTTTGCGGGCGGCTGCATTTTTCCCGCTTTGAATTTCATGCCTTGAAAACCATGCTGGAGGCCCAATTAAGGATGGGTGGCTGGAGCCAGCAGCAACAATCTGGACGTGTGCAGTCTAGGCGCAGGGAACCCACTCTGGCAGACTCTTACGCTGTATTGGGGCTGGACTCCTCGGCTAGCGACAGAGAAGTCCGCCAAGCTTACCGCCGACTGTTGAGCCGCCACCATCCCGACAAGCTGGCCGCAATGGGTATGCCTGAAGAAAAAGTCAAGCTTGCCAACGAGAAGACCCATGAAATTTGCCAAGCCTGGGATACGATACGCAAAGCCCGCAATCTATAAGAATTATTGAGGAAAAAAATTAATGCCTTCCTTTGATGTCATTTCAGAAGTCGACTTGCACGAAGTCGCCAACGCTGTGGACCAAGCCAGCCGTGAGGTTAATACCCGGTTTGACTTTAAAGGTTCGGGGGCCAAATACGAACTGGCAGAATCCGTCATCACGTTAACTGCTGAAAGCGACTTCCAGCTTCAGCAAATGATGGATATCCTCCATCTTAAACTGGCCAAACGCAATGTTGACATTGCCAGCCTCAAAGCCGACGATCCGCAGATTACCGGCAAACAGGCAAAACAGACGGTCACGCTGATTCAGGGGATTGACACCACGCTGGCCAAAAAAATTGTTAAACTGGTTAAAGACCGCAAAATGAAAGTGCAAGCTGCAATAAATGCAGACAAAGTGCGGGTCACCGGCAAAAAGCGTGACGATTTGCAGGAATGTATGGCCATGTTACGCGCAGGAGAGTTTGAGCAGCCATTGCAATTCGATAACTTCAGGGATTGATTCCCATACAGCGTTTTCATATTAAAAAGCAATTAAAAATGATGCTGGGTACCTTAGCAAATCATTGATTTAACGAAGTAGCTTGTAGTAGCATAAAATCTAATAACGATTTGATGTTGAAAGCGCTGTATTTTTAAAAATTCATAATAATTGAGATATCAATGACATTTAGTAAATCAAAATTGACCCGGATAGGTGTGTTTTACGATGGTAATTATTTTTTCCATGTTAGCAATTACTACCAATACCAGCATGAGCGTAAAGCTAGGATAAGTATTGATGGTCTACATGAATTCATTAGGTATCAGGTAGCCGAAGCCGAGGGGGAAGATGTAAAATACTGCCAAATCGTTGATGCCCATTATTTTCGTGGACGACCACGCGCACAAGAGGCGGAAGCAAGGGGTTTATTACTGCGTGAACGCCAGTTCGACGACATATTGATGCGTGAAGGGGTTATTACGCATTATCTCCCCTTAGGCCCCGATGGTGAAAAGGGCATTGATGTGTGGCTTGCTTTGGAAACCTATGAACTGGCGATATACAAACGCTTCGACGTTATTGTACTAATTGCCTGCGATGGGGACTTTTTGCCGCTGGTACGCAAACTAAACGCACTCGGCGCAAGGGTCATGTTGCTTGGATGGGGGTTTTCATATATTGATCAAAGCGGGAAGGACCGGGAAACTCGCACTGCCCAAGTGCTGTTGGAAGAGGTCACTTACCCGGTGTTGATGCATCAAATCATTGATGACCGCTCCCGCAAGGGGGATCAAAGGATAGGTCAATTATTCGTGCCGCACAAGGACCCCGGACCCTACCAAAAACCGATGGAAATTAGAAAATCCCAATCTTTGGCCACGACGGTGCCGCCCAGTGCAGCCTTGGGCATGACATCAAGCAATCGGGCATCCACGGCAATCGGCATAACATCATCCAGCGGTAGGACAACTGCCGATGGTGTGACCACGGCCGACGGTGTGGCATCATCCAGCACTAGGGCAACTGCCGATGAGGCGTCCGCCAAGACTGGCGGCATCGACGCTTTCATCGGTAGCGCTGATGTTGCGTCTACCTCCGATGGCATTAGCACCAGCTATAGCGTATCCAATGGCGATGATGCGGGCATAATCGAAGGCACCACCCAGATTGTCGATGACGCGGCCACGGCTGATGGCACAGCGACAACCGCCGATGCGTTCACGGTTGATGGCACAAGCATAGCCGACGGCACGGCACCCGTTATCGGCATCATTCCCCACACGGGCATCATTTCAAACAGTGGCCCGGTGGGAAAGATTCAAGCATTGCGGGAAGGGTTTGGCTTTATCACGCCCAACGATGGGACGGGAAACCTGTTCTTTTTCCATGCCTCGGTATTGAATGCCGACTTCAACGAACTGCGCGTTGGCGATGAAGTAGCCTATAAAATTGGCAATAATGACAAGGGGATTTGCGCTGTCGATGTTGAACTTCTGGTCTAGTGCGGCTACAGCATTTTTAATATCAAAGAGTTACTTTTAGGTTATATCATTTTGCAAGGCACATACACACAAGATGGTTTAATTGAGTGTCCTTTATTATTATCCTTTGTTAAGATAAAAATGCTGTATTTTAAAAACGGAGCAATTATGAACATTATACGACTGACTAACCTTATCCTAGTGGCTATACTTGGACTTACCGCCTGCCAGACGACCGGTGGAAAGCAGGATGCAAGCGCCGCAGTCCAAATTGACCGGGATGTGGATGCCGCCTTGAAAAACCTGTACGACAGCACCCCCTCAGCCCGCAAACTGGCAAAAACCGCCAAAGGAATCCTAGTGTTTCCCAATGTTGTCAAGGCTGGGTTCATCGGCGGGGCGCAATATGGCAAGGGCGCTTTGATCAAAAACGGGCGGACGGTGGGCTATTACAATATCGTTGCCGGTTCCTACGGCCTGCAAGCCGGTGTCCAATCCTTCGACTATGCCATGTTTTTCATGAGCAATAGCGCGCTAGGCTATCTGGACCGCAGCGAGGGTTTCGAGGTAGGTGTTGGCCCCAGCTTGGTCGTCGTGGATGCTGGGATAGCCAAGTCACTGACCACCACCACCGCCAAAGACGATGTGTATGCGTTCATTTTCGGCCAGAGAGGGCTGATGGCCGGCCTAGGCTTGCAGGGGTCGAAGATCACCAAGGTAAACCCCTAGTCAAAGAACAGCGCAGGCGCGCTGGCCTTCCACCTAAAAATGAATATATGCAACAGGTAGTAGCGGACCATGCCCGCGATCAATAACCCACTATGCAGAATCGGTCCAATCAATCGCTGGCATGGCCCACTCCTACGACTTAAATAAAGTAATGTGTGATATTGAAAACGCTGTACAGATGCTCTGATGGCAAATAAAAACAGAAAACTTATCAGTTTTGACTGGGCAATCAAAAAAATTCTTCGCAGCAAAGCTAACTTTTGCGTGTTGGAAGGTTTTTTAAGCGAATTGCTGTTTGATGATATCACCATTAAAGAAGTTCTTGAAAGCGAGAGCAATAAAAATTCTAGGGAAGATAAATTCAATCGCTTGGATATTAAAGTAAAGAATTCAAAAGATGAAATAATCATCATCGAAATTCAATATGGTCGTGAACTGGATTATATGCAAAGAATGCTGTACGGCTCGGCCAAAACAATCACTGAATATATTAAAGAATCCGACTCTTATTCAGAAATAGTCAAAGTTATTTCAATAAATATATTGTATTTCGATTTAGGTGAAGGTGATGATTATATTTATAAAGGCACAACTTCATTCATAGGCTTACATAACCACAGTCGTTTAAAATTAGATGGTTATCAAGCAAAGCTGTATAAAACGGATAACATAGAGGCAATTTATCCTGAATATTATTTAATTAAGGTAAATAATTTTAATGATATTGCGAAAGACAGCCTAGATCAATGGATTTATTTTTTAAAAAATGAAGATGTTAAAGATAATTTCAAAGCTAAAGGGTTAGTCGAAGCCAAAGCAGTTCTGGATTATTTGAAATGCTCTGATGAAGAAAAAAGAGAATATGAATACTATAAAGAATCTTTGCATTATCAAGCCAGCATGTATGAATCGACCTATGTGGCTGGGAAAATGGAAGGAAAAATGGAGGGGAAACTGGAAGGTAAAATAGAGGGAAAAGCAGAAGCTTTGATTTTAGTATTGGAAAGTCGCTTTGGCAGATTAACCACTGAACAAATTGACAAAATTAAATCGCTGGATGATGAAAAACTGAATCAGGTTTTACAGAAACTGTGGACTGCGCAAAGTTTTCAGGAATTGTTCTACACATGATCGTTCCCACGCTCCGGCGTGGGAACCAAAACGGCCCCGCTCCGGCGGGTTGATGGCGCTGGAGCGCCTAAGGCTACATTCCCACGCTGGAGCGTGGGAACGATCCTTAACATTTATTTTTTTAGCCACCAAACCTGATTATATAATTTCATTTTTAGCAATTTGACATGGGCTGGGTTTTGGATATATCTGTGGCTAGGGACTATTTTTACATTAGCCATAATTTTTCCTATATTTAAATCCTTTCCCCAAAAACTATTGGGGACACATTTTCAACAAAAACCAATTACGATTCAAATAAAGTTGCTATTGATTGCTGTTGCTGTAATCGCTGTTTTTCATATTGAAACCCAGCCTTTTTATGCTGAAAACGTATTGCAAGCAAAAAATCTTCCAGTATTTTACCAACAAAAACAAAACATACTTAACTTTGAAAAACAAATCAACCAAGTTAATTATGAAAGACGGGTGAAAATATTCAACCAAGGTGATAATGATGTAAGTAACAATTATAATAGTATTATAAGTTTTTTCTTCGCCACTCTAAGAGGTTATGACGAAACAGGAAACAGCGACAGAAGATTAAACGCCCTGATGCTAATCATTTTAATGGTCAGCACTACAGCGTTTGTGTTGGTTATTCACCGGCAATATACTTTGGTTAAATGGCTGCTATTGTTCTTTATCTTTGCGCAGGCTGTTTTAATTCCGTTTAATTGTGGAATTTTAGGCCCAACCTATCAGTACCTTGTTTTTCCTTAGATTACACGGAAAAAGACAAGCCTATGCATAAGGAGGGCGTGTTTTTATTGGCTAAATCGCAGGATAGTCTGATTATTTATGACCGATTAAACTTTTTTCAAATCAGTTACATTCCACAAAGCTCTATAATAAATATGAGTCAGGTTTTTACCAGTTCCCCTTTTTCTAATTGCGGTAATGGAGAAATTAAACCATGCGAGATATATGCCATCAGGCAGCCGTAATATTAATTATTTCTACGCTATTTATTATTTCGCCCGTAACCCGTGCCGATTTGATTTACGGTTTTAATAAAGTAATAGTCGATACAGATTTTAAAACTACGGTTGAGTTTGACCAAGACGATTTTAATAATTATTCTACAACCGACAGATTAAGCTTGCGCGTGATGGAAGGCAATGAAATTATTCGGGAAGATTCCATTTTAAACAAAAAAGGCGTTTGGGTTTGGAGTAAAATCCTGCCATTTAGTGATAACTTAAAGTTTATAATTTTGAAAGATAGCAAGCCGATTTCAGGGGAATATTTTGCTGACACAAAAAGTTCATTGTCATTTTCAGCCACTGATAAATTCAATGAACCATTACCTATGATAAGGAATGTGCATTATTTACCCGCAATAGCCGTCGCAAATATTAACAAAAAGAAGCGTTTGCGCATAGACTCAAAAGAACTGAGAAATTGCAAGGATAAAGTGTTAGTGCTTGTATTTGACAAAGAAACAAATATATTGTTATGGCAAGGTTATGATAAGCTTAGAAATCTATTAAGCACCGATGTAATTGAGCTTTCAAAGAATATCCGGCCCACTATGGCTATAGTGACTGACGAAGGCAGTTGTGGGTAATAACGGTAACTCAGAACACCGAGATGAATATGGCAACTAAACACAGAAAACTTATCAGCTTTGATTGGGCGATCAAGAAAATTCTTCGCAGCAAAGCTAACTTTTGCGTGTTAGAAGGTTTTTTAAGCGAATTGCTGTTTGATGATATCACCATTAAAGAAGTCCTTGAAAGCGAGAGCAATAAAAATTCCAGAGAGGATAAATTCAATCGCTTGGATATTAAAGTAAAGAATTCAAAAGATGAAATAATCATCATCGAAATTCAATACGGTCGTGAACTGGATTATATGCAAAGAATGCTGTACGGCTCGGCAAAAACAATCACTGAATATATTAAAGAATCCGACTCTTATTCAGAAATAGTCAAAGTTATTTCAATAAATATATTATATTTTGATTTAGGAGAAGGTGATGATTATATTTATAAAGGAACAACATCATTCATAGGCTTACATAATCACAGTCGTTTAAAATTAGATGGTTATCAAGCAAAGCTGTATAAAACGGATAAAATAGAGGCAATTTATCCTGAATATTATTTAATTAAGGTAAATAATTTTAACGATATTGCGAAAGACAGCTTAGATCAATGGATTTATTTTTTAAAAAATGAAGATGTTAAAGATAATTTTAAAGCTAAAGGGTTAGTCGAAGCCAAAGCAGTTCTGGATTATTTGAAATGCTCTGATGAAGAAAAAAGAGAATATGAATACTATAAAGAATCTTTGCATTATCAAGCCAGCATGTATGAATCGACCTATGTGGTCGGGAAAATGGAGGGGAAACAGGAAGGGAAAATAGAGGGGAAAGCAGAAGCTTTGATTTTAGTATTGGAAAGTCGCTTCGGACAATTAACAACTGAACAAATTCAAAAAGTCAAATCGCTGTGTGATGAAAAACTAAATCGAGTTTTACAGAAACTCTGGACTGCGCAAAGTTTTCATGAATTATTTTAAATTATATGATCGTTCCCACGCTCAGGCGTGGGAACCAAAACGGCCCCGCTCCGGCGGGTTGATGGCGCTGGAGCGCCTAGGGCTACATTCCCACGCCGGAGCGTGGGAACGATCAAAACTAGGTGACTTTGCCCCGATTGCCGTAGCCATTAAAACCTATCTAACCTACATTGTTCCCACAAAAGAGAATGCCAGTAGCCGCGAAGAAACCTTGAAACAAACCGCGCAAACCCTTTATCAACAATTGTGGCAACCGTTAACGCCCTATTTGCAAAACAAAAAATCCGTTTATATAATCCCCGACGGCGATTTGCATTTATTGCCTTTCAAAGCCTTGCGGGACAATAACGACAACTACCTAGCTGAAAAATTACAATTGATTACTCTAAGCTCCGCCAGGGATATTGTGTTACCACCGTTGGAAGGGAAACCTACCGCAGCCGCTATTTTTGCCGCACCTGATTATGGCGATGACAAATTGGCGGATTCTGTTTGTAAAACCCGTGCCTTTGACCAAAAAAATATTTACTTCTGCCCCTTGGCACAGGCTTTAAACGAAGGGCAACAAATTGATAAATTATTCATCAAAAAACAGCCAGAACCACCAGCAAAGCTGTTTTTAAAAGCCCAAGCTACTGAACAAGCCGTTGATGCCCTAATCGCACCTAAAATATTACACCTCGCCACCCACGGTTTTTTTCTTGGAAGACATTAAACCCGATGAAAAAGGCTTGGAACAAGGGCGCGGATTAATGCGCGGTTTTGATCAAGCTGTACCATTCACCAAAATCGAAAACCCGTTAACCCGTTCCGGTTTGGCTTTTGTCAACGCAAACCTAGGTGTAAAAGGCAACAAACAACCCGATGGCACAGACGGCATTTTAACCGCGCTGGAAGTATTAAACTTAAATCTAGCAGGCACGGATTTAGTCACGCTATCAGCCTGCGACACCGGCAAAGGCGAGGTGAAAATTGGTGAAGGCGTGTTCAGTTTAAATCGTGCGTTTCAGGAGGCCGGGGCAAAAGCAGTGTTATCGACTTTATGGACCGTGGATGACCAGGCGACTGGCGAGTTTATGCAAAAATTTTATGCGCAGTTTTTAGAGGGCAAACCCGCACAAGTTGCCATTCAAGAAACCCAAAATGAATTTATGCACGACAAGGATTATAGCAATCCTTACTATTGGGCTGGGTTTGTGATGACGGGGAAAGACTAAGGTGATTTCCAATAATAAATCCACCAAAACCGAAATGAATTGTGCATAAAAATCACGAACAATTCCTCCGCAAATAACGAAGCCGGTCGGGGGTTTGCAACTCCGACCGAAACGTTTGCGCGACGCGGCAATTCACCACATGTCAGTGATGTACCCGCCTGCCCAGACCTTCTGCGAGGAATGTCAGTACCAAGGTGTTAAGCGATACACCCTCCGTCTTGGCGCGGGCGGTCAATTGCGCATGTATGGATTTGGGAACGCGTGCGACGAATTTTCCAGATGCCACCCCCCCAGAATTCGGCTTAGGGATTGCCAAGCCTTTGGAGTTTAAAGCAGCAATCACCGCAGACAAAGCCTCATGCCCGTTGGCTATCGCTTCTTCAACTGACTCCCCATCGGAGATGCATTCGGAAAAATCCGGGTATGAAATCAAATATCCCCCCCCTTCCACTGGAGTAAGGGGGCGAATCTCAAACGGGTAATCATCCAAGTTGTGCATGATTCAATCTCCATCCACCAAACGAATGAATTTTTTGACATAAATCGGTTTTATCGGGCGATGCGCCGGTATCGGCAAGGTTCGTCCATCTGAACGAATGAACACGCAATGACTGCCTCCTTCATGTCGCCACTCAATTCCAACTTGGCGGGCGACCACTTGAAGCTGCCCGATTTGCCAATCGAGAGGGTTATGGCGCATCGCTTCAAGCAATTTGGTGGCGGTGTTCATTGGTTGTATAGTGTTATCGGTAACATCAGTTGTCAAGCGTTATTTGCCCGTTCCCACGGTCTCCGTCACTGCCATTAAGTTAAACGCGGTAAGGTGCGGTAAATCGGCAATGTCGTAGGGTGCGGTGAGGAACGAACCGCACCGTTCGCGTTGACTTGTCGGGGTATGCCGGAAGCGCCAGTGAACGGGCCTTTCGACTGCGCTCAAGACAGGCTTATTCCGGCTTACAGTGCAAGGAAGTTTATCCCTTATTGTTTGGTAACCTCTGTAAACCGCAAAGGTTTTTCCAAGCCTTTCGAGTAGATCAATAGATAGGGCCCGTCAACGGTAATATTTTCAGCACCCTGTAACGCCTGCAAATAACTGGCTTCCTGATTCGACACCGCCTCGTTTAAGCAAGCCATGCGGGTGGATGCCAGATTGCCGAATTTGATTGACTCGCCGTGGATTTCCACCGCGCCAAAGAACCGGTTACACGATCCTTTGCCTGCGACTTTGTCGGGACCGGGAAATGCCAAGGTGGCTTGGATGCGGTCCAGCACCCCTCTCCCTGCTAAATCCTCCAACAACCATTCTGTATGGAGCAGATTGGGCGTGGGTTGCTGTGGCGGCGCATTCGCACAGGAGGCTAGGAAAACACCCAAGGCCATGACGGCAAACTTCTGTATCACAAACATGATAAACCTCTCAGAAAGTGATTGATTTGGCAGAATGCCATGCGCAATTATACGCCTTATCAAATAACCATTTGCTGTTGAAAACGCTGCATGATATAGATGGCTGCTGTGGTAAAGCTACATTCGATTTGCCCTCACCCCAGCCCTCTCCCGGGAGGAGAGGGTGTTTTATGTTGCTTTACTACCGCAGCGCCCTATATTGAAAACACTGTATGGCAATCATTCCGTCATATAAACAGGAGTAAAATGAAGCAATTTTATTGTTTGACCCACTGGAGAATGTTTCATGGCGAAAATCCCGGAAAAAATTCTTGAAGGCACTGGCTTAAGCGCGTTTGGCGTTGCCCGGTCCACAGTCGATGCGGCACCGTTAAGCTCCGATGAGGTACGCAAGACCGAAGCTTATTGGCGGGCGTGTAATTATTTGGCCTTGGGGATGATTTATCTGCAAGCCAATGCGCTGTTGAAAGAACCGTTGACCCCTGCGCATATCAAAAACCGTCTGCTCGGCCATTGGGGGGCCAGTCCGGCGCTATCGTTTGCCTATACCCATTTGAACCGGGTCATCAAGTCGCAAGATATTGATATGATTTTCATGGCCGGCCCTGGGCATGGTGCGCCGGGTGTGCTAGCACCGGTATATCTGGAAGGGGCTTATTCGGAAGTCTATCCTGAAAAAAGCCTTGATGAAGAAGGTTTATTGGCGTTTTTCAAACAATTTTCCTTTCCGGGCGGCATCGGCAGCCATTGCACACCGGAGACGCCGGGTTCCATCCATGAAGGCGGAGAATTGGGCTATGTGCTTTCCCATGCCTGCGGTGCGGCGTTCGACAATCCTGATTTGATTGTTGCCGCCGTGGTGGGCGACGGTGAAGCCGAAACCGGCCCATTGGCGACCTCCTGGCACATCAGCAAGTTCCTCAATCCGATTCGCGACGGCGCGGTGTTGCCTATCCTGAATCTGAACGGCTATAAGATCAACAACCCAACCTTGCTTGCCAGAATCAGCCACTTGGAATTGGAGCAACTGTTTTATGGCTATGGCTGGACCCCGTATTTCGTCGAAGGCTCAGATCATGAGACCATGCACCAGGCGATGGCAGCGACCTTGGACCAATGCGTCGCCGACATCAGGCAAGCCCAGCAAGAAGCGCGTAGCAGCGGAACCGCCAGACGCCCGCGCTGGCCGATGATCGTCCTGCGCACCCCCAAAGGCTGGGGCGCTCCGGCGGAAATCGACGGGCACAAGGTCGAGGGTTTTTGGCGGGCGCATCAAGTGCCGGTGGCAGATGTGCAAAAGAACCCCGCCCACTTGCAACTGCTGGAAGACTGGATGCGTAGCTACAAGCCAGAAGAACTGTTTGACAGCGAAGGTGCGCCGGTGGCAGAAATCCGCTCACTTGCACCCACTGGCAACCGCCGCATGGGCGCAAACATCCACGCCAATGGCGGTTATCTGAAACGGGCGTTGCGGATGCCCGATTTTCGCGACTATGGGATTGCCATCGAAAAGCCCGGCCAGTGTGATGCCGAAAACACCCCGCCGCTAGGACGTTTGTTGCGCGACATCATGAAAGACAATATGCGCAATTTCCGCGTCTTCGGTCCAGACGAGAACACCTCCAACAAGCTAGGGGCTATCTACGAGGTCAGTAAAAAATTCTGGATTGCCGAGTATTTCCCTGAAGACAGCGACGGTACCGAACTGGCGACCGACGGGCGGGTCATCGAGATGCTCAGCGAGCACACCATGGAAGGGATGCTGGAAGGCTATTTATTGACCGGTCGCCACGGTTTTTTCTCGACTTACGAGGCTTTCGTGCATGTCATCGACTCCATGTTCAACCAACATGCAAAATGGCTGTCGATCTGCAATCATTTAAGCTGGCGGGCGAATATCGCCTCGCTCAACTTGCTTATCACCTCCACCGTTTGGCGGCAGGATCATAACGGCTTCACCCACCAAGACCCCGGCTTCCTTGATGTGGTGGTCAACAAAAGTGCGGCAGTAACGCGGATTTACTTGCCCCCTGACGTGAACAGCCTGCTTTCGGTGGCTGACCACTGCCTGCGCAGCGAGAATTATGTCAACGTCATCGTCTCCGACAAGCAGATGCACACCCAATACATGGATATGGAATCCGCCATCATCCATTGCACCAAAGGCTTGGGCATTTGGGAGTGGGCCAGTAATGATCAAGGTCTCGAACCCGACGTGGTCATGGTCGGCTGCGGCGACATCCCCACCAAAGAGGCTTTGGCAGCCACGGCCATGCTGCGGGATGAGTTCCCGGAACTGAAAATTCGCTTCATCAATGTGGTGGACTTATTCAAATTGCAACCCGAACACGAGCATCCGCATGGCCTCAGCAACCGGGATTTCGACAGTCTGTTCACCGTGGACAAACCCATCATCTTCAATTTCCACGGCTATCCTTGGCTGATCCACCGCCTGGCCTACCGCCGCACCAACCACGCCAATCTGCATGTGCGCGGCTACAAAGAAAAGGGCAATATCAACACGCCACTGGAATTGGCCATCCAAAACCAGATCGACCGCTTCAGCTTGGCAATTGACGTGATCGACCGTGTGACCAGTTTGCATGTCGCCGGTGCCCACGCCAAGGAAAAGTTCAAAAACCAGCAAATTGCCTGCCGCCATTACGCCTACGAACACGGCATAGACATGCCGGAGATCGTCAATTGGCGCTGGCCTTATTGATGTTGAAAACGTTGTATGCCCACTAATGAAAATCTGATTGCCATCGTCAATGCCGGTTCCGCGACTCTGAAGTTTTCCCTACTCGGGGTCGAGGATGCGTTATTACGGGTTTTGATTGAGCGGCTGGGGCAGACCGAAGGGGAAGGACCACGGGCCCTCATCAAGGACGCACAAGGGGGCTTGTTGCTTGACGGCCCGATCCCGGCGCTAAACCACGGGGAAGCGCTGGCATGGCTATTCGACTGGATTGCCCAGGAACACCCTGGGCTAAGTCCTGTTGCGGTTGGACATCGTGTAGTACACGGGGGGGACCGCCTGCAACATCCCACGCTAGTAACGCCGGCAGTGATCGAACAGATCGAGTCCTTGGTTTCACTGGCCCCTTTGCATCAGCCGCACAATCTGTCGCCAATCCGTTTCATTGCCCAAAGATTTCCACAATTGCCGCAAGTGGCCTGCTTCGACACCGCCTTCCATGCCAGCCAATCTACCATTGAAAGAATGTTCGCCCTGCCGCGTTCGTGGAGTGACAAAGGCATTAAGCGCTATGGTTTCCACGGGTTGTCCTACGAGTACATCGCCTCACGTTTGCCAGAAGTTGACGCACAGGCCGCCGACGGACGGACCATCGTTTGCCATCTGGGTAACGGGGCCAGCCTGTGCGGACTCCAAGCCGGCCATAGTGTTGCCACAACGATGGCATTTACCGCCTTGGAAGGGTTGGCTATGGGCACACGTAGCGGTTCGATAGACCCTGGCGTGTTGTTGCATCTTATGGACCAAGAAAAGATGACGGTTGGCGAACTGTCGAATCTGCTCTACAAACAATCGGGGTTATTGGGCATTTCTGGAATCAGCTCGGATATGCGCGACCTGTTGGCCGACACAAGCGAGGAAGCCGCCGAGGCGGTGGAGTATTTTTGTTACCGCATCGCCCGCGCTATAGGGTCGCAGGCCGCAGCACTTGGCGGGCTGGATGCCTTGGTGTTTACCGGAGGCATAGGCGAACATGCCGCGCCAGTGCGTGCCCGCATCTGCGAACTGAGCAAGTGGCTGGGCGTGGTCATTGATCCGGTTGCCAATGAGGAAGACCAAATCATTCTCCATACCACTGGCAGTTTGACCAAGGTGTTTGTCATCCCAACCAATGAGGAAAGAATGATCGCCATTCATGTGAGGCAATTGTTACAGACTGCCTAAGTTTGCTATAATCGTACGCTTTTGATTTAGAGTAAAAAGGAACGTCGTTCATCTATTCCAGCGATCCTTAGCCGCTTTAAAAAAATAGCCGAGCATATAACTTCCTCATTCATCATGAAAGCCGCTCCAGCCCCCCGCAACAAAATTGACGATCTTAAGACCAATCTCAAATTGGCCTTGAAAAACAACCATTATAAAGAAGCGATTATCTCTTTAAAGGAATTGTTGAAGCTGGATCGTCGTCCAGAGTGGGAACAAGGCTTGGCTGATGCCTACCGGCAACGCGCCTTGCAAGTTGCGGCAAAGGGCATGTGGCAGGAAGCCATCATATTATGGGACAACTATGCCAAATTAGACCCCAACCCAGTGATTGCCGATGCTTATCTGGGTTGGCTGGTCCAAGCTGGCCAGTTTCCAAAATTAGTCAAGTTACTGGCTGACACAAATGTGGGCCTAGATGGCCCGATTGGTAAAAGATTGCCGGAAACTTTGGCGGTATTGGCCCTACAAAACGAAAAGCTGCTGGCCGCGCTTCCCCTGGAACACCCCATCGCCAAACATTATCCTATCGTCAAACATGCGATTAGGGCTTATAGCGCAGGTCGTGACGAAGAGTCTGAAGAGGCGTTAAAGCAAATTCCATCCCGTTCACCCTATCGGAATATACGCACATTGCTGAAAGCCCTGTTACTGATGGGGCAAGACCGTGGGGCCGGCTTGGAACTGCTGAAGCGGATTGAGGAGGATTCGGCCTGCCGCAGTTTTGCACGGATGTTGCTGCGCCAAGCCCAAGCGACTGGGCCGGATATCGCCACCCTTTCCGAACTGCCCCCCAAACAGCACACGCTCATCCATAAAATCAACGGCTACAGCAAAGACCAACTTAAGCTATTGCGGGATGCGAAAAAAGTCACCAAGGGTTCAAGCCAGCGACTACTTTTTAACACCGTACTTAACAACCGGGTGCTGTTGGGAGAATCAAGCAGCCGTCGTTTTTGTCTTGCCATGCTGGTACATTTTCCGGAGGGGATAGACCTGTTCCAGAAGGCATTCGGAACGCTAACCGCCTTTCAGCGCCAACGCATCCGCGCCCTGCATGAAGAAACCCAGGGCAATTATCCGCAAGCGGTATCCCATTGGCGAAACGCCATTGACGAACTCAGCCAGTTGCATGCACAAGAAAGCGACCGCTTGGACGAGGCGTTGATTTGTCGCCGCATTGCCAAATTGGCGGAAGCCCATGTTCCTGAAATCGCCATTGACGCGCTGCAACATAGTTTAAAGTTTGACCCTGACGACCAGGCCAGTTATGTGGCGCTTATCCGGATTAATGAGAAAAACGATGCGCCTAAGGAAGCACAAGAGTGGCTGGAAAAGGGACTAAAACGTTTCCCTAAGGATGTGGAGTTGTTGATACTGGCAATGAATACCGCCAACCGCCGCAAGGCATTCAAGAAGGCCGCCAGTTTGGCGAAAACCTTGCTTGAAATAGACCCCATCAACAGTTCCGCCCGCCAATTGCTGATCGGTGCCCATATAGGCCATGCCCGCAAACAATTCCGGGCCGGACGTTTTGCCCTCGTGCAACAGGAACTGGACCAAGCCCGCGCCCTAGACCCCCATAGGCGCAACGCATCCCTGCGCATCCTCGAAGGGCTGTCTGCTCTGCTGCAACACGGTAAGAAGCAAGCCGCCGCAATGCTGGCGGAAGGCTGGAACCTCGCCGGGGATGGCTTGTGCGCACAATTTCAAGTCAATGTCGAGACTTTGAGTACAGGCCAGACACTACTCTCTGTTGAGGGTTTATTCCCCTCTTTGAAGAAGAATTACTCGGCCAATCGGACGGAATTGTCGGAGTTGGCCAAACTCATAGGCCAATATTACGCGGTGGAAAAAAAGAGCGTGTCCGACGCACTGAAGCCATTGAAAACCATCCTGAAAAAAAGCTTCAAACAATCGGGCCTGGGCAAGGATGATTTTTTCAATCTAGGCCAAGCTTTTGCAGGCAGCGCCCAGTTCGATCTGTTGGGCGAGTGTGCCACGGCAGCGGCACAGCAATTCTACTCATGGCCTGCCGCCGTCTATTTCCAAGTGTACGCAAAATGTAAAGGGGTGGCGACGCGGTTGACACCAGCGGACGAGGATCGGCTGGAAAATGCGATGAATTATGCCCATCGCACCAAGGACCACCGCACCGAGATGTTGATCGAAAGCTTCTTCCGCGAACTGGACGAGGCTGAAGAGTCTGAGCACGACGACGATTTCCCTCCCGGTTTCGACGGCGTGGACCCGGCCAGACTCCCTGCTATTATGCAACGCATAATGGAAATGGAAGATTTGTCGCGTACGGAGTTGCTCCGAATAGTTAGCAAAAGAATGCCGGGGTTGCCAGTGAAACAACTGACTGATATGGAATTATTGGATATAGCGAAGATGCTTACGATGGAGGAATATGGCATAGACTTAAGCCATATGTTTGGCGGTTCGTCACCTTTAGGTCCCACAAAACTACCCAAATTCCGTTAGGAAAACCAATATGCAAACTCCTTTTGAAATTCTCGATGTCGACGAGGATGCCAGCGACGAGGCTATCAAAAAGGCTTACTTGAAAAAGGTCAAGGAATACCCGCCGGAACAGGGTGTCGAGGCTTTCCAACGCATCCGCAGTGCCTTCGAAAAGATTCAAAACGAAAAGCAGCGCCGCAATCACCGCCTGTTTCACCATGAAAAGCCGGAGTTTGACCTTCTGCTTCAACCGAGTTTGCGGCCAGGGGCAATCCAGCGGCCCGATGCCGACTTGTTGGCGGGTGCCTTGGTCGAAGCCGCCCTTGAAGATATGCTGAAAATACAATCGTCATCATAATGGAAGAAAACCGAAAAAAAGAACTGCTAGAGGCATTTGGCGAATATCTGGAACAACTGGATGCCGCGCCCTTAGAACCCGCCGGACAGACTGACTTGTTCTCCCTGTTCGCTGAGCTTACGGCACTGCGCACCGAGGTCAAGACCGAAGCACGCCAGTTTGGCAACGTTATAGGCCAACTCAAAGAAGCCCATGAACTGCTGCACACTAGCCACGGGCAATTGGAAAAGGAAGTCGAGCAGGCCCGCCAGAATCTGAGCGCGGCACGCCGGACGGCGTTGCGGCCTTTGTTGGTCGGCTTGCTCGATTTTTATGACCGACTCGCGGCAGGGCAGGCCGCGCTTAACAATTACCGGCCAGTCAAAGGCTGGTTCCATTTCAAATCATGCCAGCAGGATCGGCATTTCATCAAAAGCATTCGGGAAGGCCAAGCAATGACCCTGCGCCGCTTGGAAGAAACCCTAGCCCGGCACCAAGTACGGCCCTTAGAAACCTTAGGCAGCATCGTTGACCCCCACACAATGACGGTTGTAGAGTTGGACCACAGGCCCGACTTGGACAATGGCGTAGTGACGGCGGAACTGCGCAAAGGGTTCCTATGGGGTGAAGAAACTTTACGACTCGCTGAAGTCAAGGCAAATAAATTATGAGCGAAATCATTATCGGTATTGATCTGGGCACGACCAACTCGGAAGTGGCCATTGTGGAAAACGGCATAGTCAGCGTAATTGCGGATGGGGAAGGCAGAAAGATGCTGCCCTCCTTCGTCGGCATAGGCGAAAGCGGGGAAATACTGGTCGGCGAACCGGCCCGCAACCAATACATTCTCTATCCCGAACGCACCATCAAATCCATCAAGCGCCGCATGGGCGAGGACATCCAAGTGGAACTGGCGGGAAAACACTATAGCCCGCAGGAAATTTCCGCCGTCATTCTGAAACAGTTGAAGTCCGTCGCGGAAGACTACGTCAAAAAACCCGTCCACAAAGCCGTCATCACCGTACCGGCTTATTTTTCCGACTCCCAACGCCAAGCCACCCGCGAAGCGGGTGAAATCGCCGGGCTGGAAGTCGTGCGTATCATTAACGAACCCACCGCAGCCGCCCTGGCTTACGAGGCCCGTCACGAAGGGCGCAAGCGCATCTTGGTGTACGATTTAGGCGGCGGCACCTTCGACGTGTCGGTGGTCAGCATTGAGGATGATGTCGTTGAGGTTTTAGCCAGCCACGGCAACAACAAACTGGGCGGCGACGATTTTGACGCCAAGATCGTGCAGCACATAGTCAGCCATATCCACGAGAAACATGGCATTGATTTAGCCGAATCGCGCCACGTCATGGCCCGCGTAAACCGGGCGGCGGAAAGCGCCAAGCGTGCCTTGTCCGACCAGCCCTTTGTGCGCATAGATGAGGAATACCTGATCGAGAAGGAAGGAACGCCCATCCACCTGTCGTTGGAATTGTCGCGCTACGAATACGAAGCCATGATCGCCGAGTACATTGATGAAACCCTGGAAGCAGTGCATATCGCGGTGAGCGGTGCGAACATGACCGCCTCCGATATCGATGAGATTCTGCTGGTTGGCGGCAGCACCCGCACCCCCGTGATTGGCGAGCGCCTGTTCGCAGAGTTTGGCGTGGAACCGCAACGGAACATCGACCCCGACCTCTGCGTTGCCATGGGCGCTTCCATCCAAGCCGGGATCATCGCTGGCGAGTCGGTATCCGCCGTGTTGGTGGATGTGACACCCTACACTTACGGCACCAGTGCGATAGGCGATATTGGCAACGGCGATTATTATTACCCATTTAAGTACGTCCCCATCATCCGCAAGAACAGCCCCTTGCCGGTCAGCAAAACTGAGGCGTTCTACACTGCCGCAGACGGACAGGAAGAGGTGTTGGTAAGGATTTTCCAAGGCGAAGACCAGGACGCACTGAACAATATTGAAATCGGCGAATTCCTCGTCAAAGGCTTGCGCAAGGTGCCAGCCGGCAATTTGATTACCATCAAGCTGGCCTTGGACCTGAACGGCATTCTGCATGTCTCGGCGCAGGAGAAAGAGACTGGTTTGGAAAAATCCATCACCATTAACAACGCCATCGCCCGTTTTGAAGGCATGGAAATCGGCCATGCCCAAGCGCGGGTCAACGCTCTGTTCGGTGGAGCCGACACTGGGGACTGGGTGGAAGCGCAAGCAGACACCGAGGCCGAAGAACATCAAGCCCAGGTCAAGGCCCGTGCCGTGGTGGACAAAGCGCAAACCTTGCTGGAAAAAGCCTCGCACGAAGACCGTGAGGATATCATAGACCTGATCGAACAGATCAAAGACAATCTGGCCGGGGAAGATTTCGAGGCGATTGAGACCGCCACGAATCGCTTAGCCGATATCCTGTATTACCTGGATGTCTGATGGAACGCTGCCCCACCTGCCAAGCTAGGCTCAGGCAAGACCCGGTTTGTCCGCGTTGCAAGACCGACCTAAGCGGCTTGCGGCTGATTGAGTCCGATGCGGCTATTTGGCTACGTCGTTCTGTCGCGCTACTGGCAGCGGGCGACCAAGCCCAAGCATTGCAAGCCGTGGATAACTCCCTGCGACTCAAACGGGATTCTTTTGCCTTTCTATTGCAAGGTTTTCTGCTCCGCCCTGTTCCGTCTGTGCTTGAGGAACAGCCCGTACAGCTTACCGAGGAATGGGTTGAGGAACCGCCAGAACAAATCAACGCACTGGCACCGCTTGCCGAGGAGGCCTTGCAGGCCGAAGCACCCGCTACGGACGGCGTGGCGCAGTTGGACGTGACGATTAGAAAGGCGATTGCATGGACGAAGAAAGTTTGGCGCAAGCTATATCCGCTATTGCAAAGGCCGGAAAAGCCACTTGGCGATGACTAGCAGGGGTGAACGCTTACAAACAGACATTCCGTTTGGCTTCTTCCGGTAATGTGGCTTCCAATTTGCGTAAGATGACACCTAAATGGCATGGGTTGATGCCGTTTTTTTGCAGGGTTTGCACGGCGAAGTCGTCGGCCTCTCCTCGAAGGCATGGGAAAAATGATTTTCCAGCAGCAGCGTCGGCAGTGCCGCCACATTGGCGGAGATGCTGGTAATATCGCCTAAAACGGCAGCGGTCAACAAGGCCGTGGCGGAGTTTTGCAGCCAACTTCTCAATGAATGGCGATAATAGGCATGGCCTAACTCATGAGCGAAGACGGCCTGTAATTCTTCGTCCCGGTCAGCCAGTTCCATCAATTTGTCGGTGGCGACGACAATGCCGGACGGCAGAGTGAACGCATTGGCGATTCCATCACCCATGGCGCGAAATTCCAAGCGCTGCCCCTGGCCCGCGCCATCGCTTTGAACAGTTTCTGTCCCCGAGCTTGTTGTTTGGCTGGCAATTGGCTAGGCTTGAATGCCAGAGTGTCCAGTGCTTGCAGGGATTGCTCCCCCATGCCCGCATCCACCTCGGTTGGAATGGCATAGGCCACGCGCTCGGCCAGATAGGGGATGCCCAAAGCCACCCCGACCCAAAGCCCCGCGACGGTGACCAGCAAGGCGCCCAACGCCCAGCCCCAATAGCTTTCCAGGCTATGGGCCAAACGTTGCTGCTTGCCCTGTTGCTGAAACAGGGCATCGACCGCCGCATTGTCCAGGGTTTCAAAACAGGCCCCGTCCGGCATTTCCAAGCGTCTTGGGATGTTGCCGATACGGGCCGAAACCCGCACCACATCCAAGGGGTAATCCCGCGTTACATCCGCCCCGATGATTTGGATACGGTTCAAATACGGCCACCCAATCAGCCTTGCGGGTATGCGAGTCGAGGACTTGCCGTCCTGCCAATGCCCGTTGAGGGTGTTCACAATCCGATATCCATATCGAGGAAGCCGCTCAGCTCTTCGCCAAACGCGCTGAGGTTTTGCACCTCCCCTGCCATAAAGCCCTGTAGTTCATCCGCTGTGCGGCGCAAACCTATAAATGGTTAAAAAGTCGCCTACCTGCGCGCCAAAATGGAAGGCACTATTGCCATAAGTAAAATTCTCGACGATAAATTTTTTCTGTTTAAATTTAACCCAAGGCAATATCAGCCCCAAGGTCAATGGTATCAGCATTGGCCAATACACATAACTTTTATAGCATGAGCGATAGGCTGGCTTAAAGCCAAAGTGAAGGTTGCGATATACTGTGTTGATTGCATTGAAGCGCAGGGTGCGGACAATCAACCAAGGCATAAGGCCTAGGAAGATAATTGACCATAGGGCATTCACCCAAGGAGCGAATTGGGTGATGATGCTCAACCCTACGATGGCCACGACAGCAATGAGCCGGCCTTTCAAAATGGCGATGGGATTGGCGACGTAATCAAATGAGGCCCCGGCCAATGTCGTGGAGCCATAGAAATAACGCTTTTTGCGAATCTTGGCCCAAGGGGAATAAAGCCCCAAGGTAATCAGCGTCAGGCAGACATTGACGATCCAGATGTCGAAATATTCACCGGCCTTACCGTTGAATTGGATTGGCAGTGTTGTGGATGGACTACGGGCGTTCATGGCTTTCTCCTAGATACAGCATTTTCAACATCAAAGAGTTACTTGGTAGTGGGTATGATAGCGCAGGTTATTCGGTTAACCTGAAGGGTTAACGGAATGTCTGTTTTAGGTATATTTTTAAGATGAGAATGCTACACATAAATATATCCCCATGCTTCACATAACATTTTAAGAAACATACGCCAACCAATCATTTAAACGCGTATAATAATACACTAATTGGCTTCCCTCAACGCGGTAAGGCGCAACAGGCATGTTCCGTTGTTTTGGCAACGTCTTTTGTTGACCGTCAAAACGGCCTATGTGCCATTT
>CAIZPP010000044.1 GCA_903934875.1 uncultured Methylococcaceae bacterium | reverse complement strand
TCAGCAAACTTTCCAGTAGCCGGTCTTTCACGGCAACAGGCAATTCTTCCAGATTTCTGGCTTCAAGTTGCCGAAGGTCAAAGTCGCTGAGATGCACGGTCTGTTTTTGCAAAATGCGGGAGGATTAGCGCTTATGGTAAACAATTCTGCCGCCTTGTCTAGCCTCTGCTAGGCAGAGGTGCATGGTGGGGGGGTAAATGGTTACGATTGAAAGAGCCGATGAATGGCGGGAAATACTGATAGATGCAATCCACAAATATCAAGCACAACATCAGTTCTAACCAACATGGCCGCAACTTTGGGGCTTTTTGTTGACAAACCCTTGCCAAGAGTTTGGCGTGATTGCTGATCCCGGCAAGCGTGGAGTCAAACAAAGAGATGCCTGCTTAATACGAGGTAAAAGCGATGTGATAACTAAGGGCAATCTTAGAAGGCGTTTTAACAGGCTACCAAAAACCGACCATTAAGCACACTTAACACCGACCATTAAACTCCATTAGCTGACAATAAGGCCGTTAAGTGACTGTTTCGTAAAGATTCATTTAGAGTTTCTTCGTACTTAAACAAACGAGGACAACCCTAAATGAACAACCCACTACCAGAAACCGGCTTTCTTCGCCTCAAGCAAATTTTGGGCGACAAGAAAGCCAACCCTCCCGTCCCCGCCATCATCCCCGTTGGTCGTACCAGTTGGTTTGAGGGGGTGAAAAATGGGCGTTATCCGTCTCCTGTCAAATTAGGGCCAAGAACAACCGCATGGCGAGTTGAAGACATTAGGGAACTCATTACTAAGCAGGGAGGTATCGCCTGATGACTGTGGAACTCATAAGCCGCATTCAAAATGGACAGATAAGATTATGAATCTGAGACTCCATTCACATGAAAAGCCCTACATGGCTGGCGGGCTTTGCGGGGCTGGTAATCAAAATGAAAACCGACATACCCCTTACATCGAACCTTGGGAACTTTGGAAGCAAGCCAAGGAAGCCTATTTTAACCAATTCGGGCTGGAGATTCGGGATGATGTAAAGACCTATGGGCCTGTTAATTATGTTGGAACCAGTGAGGATAGGAAAGGCCATAAACCGATTCGTGTCTTTGTCCATATTGATACTCCCCAGAATGTGCATTTCACCGATTTGAAGCGCGGTCATCAATGGACGTGGTTCCCCAAGGGCCAACAGTCGATTGATCCAATAGAGCGTGAAAAGCGGCGGCGGCAATTCAGGGAAAATCAGGCGCAACGCGAACAGGAAACCCAAGCCAGACACCTGAAACGGGCGCAATGGGCGCGGGAATTGTGGCGGCGGTCTGTACCGGCCAAGCCGGATTTTCCCTATTTGCACCGAAAAGGCGTAGGAGTGCATGGCATTCGATACCTGCCCACTTGGGAACGGCGGGTGTACCAAGACGATGGCACGTTTGCAACCGTCCGCATTCATGGGGGAGTGTTGGTCATCCCGATGCGCGACCAAAACGGCGTTATCTGGAATTTGCAATTCATCTTCCCCGGAGTTTGCCCAGCCTTGGAGCGGGACCGTGATTTTTTGCCGGGTGCGCGGGTAAGCGGGTTATTCCATTGGCTTGGACAGCGCACACCTACCCTGTGCATAGGCGAGGGTTACTCCACCTGTGCCTCCGTGTTTGCGG
This sequence comes from uncultured Methylococcaceae bacterium, assembly GCA_903934875.1. Lineage (GTDB taxonomy): Bacteria > Pseudomonadota > Gammaproteobacteria > Methylococcales > Methylococcaceae > Methylumidiphilus. The sequence goes on along the minus strand of CAIZPP010000044.1, from coordinate 60,371 downwards.
CCACCGAATACCGCTGTTTTGTCGCATTTTCGGCAGGAAACTTGCCCGCTGTTGCCTTGCTGGTGCGACGTGCGTTCACAGAGGCAAAAATTGTGCTATGCGGTGACAACGACTTACCCGACCAACGGGGGCGGCGGGCAGGAATCGAGAAGGCTGAGGAAGCAGCGGCCTTGGTGGATGGGTTTGTCACCTTGCCGCCGATACAAGGCGGCGATTTCAATGACTTCGCAAAGCTATTAAAAGGAGGTAGCCATGACCAATAAGCCCGAGAATGAGAAACAAAATCGGCGCAAAACCACTGCGAAGGACAAAATTAAGATAAATGTCGATGATTCCAAGGGAGCTAGGGGAATCAAGGGAACCCCCACGGTTGAAACAACTTCCAGCGGTTCCCTTGATAGTCCGACAGGAGGAACCGAGGGAACCAGTCCTGTTGAAATGTTGGACATCAAAACCATGGTTGACCAGGCAGAGAAGCCAAAACGGAAAACCAAGCCAACACCGGCAACACGCCAAAGCAACGACAATTCCAAAGGAACTAGGGGAACCAAGGGAACCGCCACGGCTGGCGCGGCTTCTAGCGGTTCCCTTGGCAATCCGGCAGAGGGAACGACGGGAACCAATCCCGAAAAGTCAGAGAGGATTGACTCGGGGAATAATGCCAATGTGGTTAATTTATCCTCCCGGCGGCGACAGAAAGGGAGCGGATTGCCACTGCCAGACGATACTAACGAACCGGCGCGGCCTTCCTATGTGGTTAGGGAGGATTGGAGCCAGTTCGGGCCACCGGGGGTTTGGTATCATGGACACAAAACCAGTGGCAAGGACAAAGACCCGGAGCCGGTTAATCTGTGGCTGTGTTCCCCGTTGAGCGTTGCTGCGGTCACTTGCACAGATGACAAGCGATATTTTGGGCGATTGCTGGTGTTTATAGACACTTTCGGGACTAGGCGAACTTGGGCCATGCCAATGGAAATGCTGCGCGGTTCCTGTGAAGAATTGCGCGGGGAACTATTGGCGGCGGGGGTGCATATCGACCACCGGGAGCGGACGCGGCTGGCGGATTATCTGCAATGGAAAACCCCTCAGCGGCGGGTGACGGCGGCATTGCGCACTGGTTGGACACGCGACGGGAAAGCCTTTGTATTGCCTGAAAAGGTCATCGGCTCAGAAGATGTGATCTACCAATCTGAAACCATGCACCAAGAAGGCATGGCGGAGACGGTTGGGGATTTTGCGGCATGGCAAAAGGACGTGGCGGCGTATTGCGTGGGCAATCCGATCTTGGCTTTGTCGGTCTGTGTGTCGTTGGCAGGGCCGTTACTTGCCAAAATACAGCAGGATTCAGGCGGGGTGCATTGGGTGGGCGACAGTTCCATCGGCAAATCCACTGCGCTTTTCGTTGGAAGTTCTGTGTGGGGCGGGGAAACCTACCGGCGCACTTGGCGGGGGACTGCCAACGGCTTGGAAGGCACGGCGGCGGCGTTGACAGACACCTGCCTCTGCTTGGATGAAATCAACGAGGCCGACCCCAAGGAAATCGGCAGCATTATCTATGCGCTAGGCAATGGAACCGGCAAAACGCGGGCTAACCGCATAGGCTCTGCCCGGAACGTCGCTCGTTGGCGGCTTACGTTGTTGTCCACCGGGGAGCGCACCTTGTCGGCGCAAATGGCCGAGGGCGGCAAGCAACCGAAGGCTGGTCAATTGGTGCGGCTGCTCAATATTCCAACGGCGCGGGCGTTTGGCGTGTTTGATGTGTTGCACGGGTTCACCGAGGGGCGGGCTTTGTCCGACCATCTTAAGGCGGCCACGGCGAAGCATTACGGCCATGCTGGACCAGCCTTTATTGATGCCATCCTGAAGACTGAAACCGATTATTGTGCGATGTTGGAGAATATCAAGGCAAAACCCGAATTTGCCGCTGAAGACAGCCAAGCCAAGCGGGTGGCTTCGCGGTTTGCCCTATACGCCCTTGCCGGTACATTGGCGCAAGAGTTTGGGATATTACCCTGGCCTGCTAATGAAGCCATCCGAGCGGCGGTGGAATGTTACCGGCTATGGTATGAGATGCACGGCGGCGGTTCTACCGAGGACCGTCAAATTCTTGAGGCAGTGGCGGATTTTATCAGCAGAAACGGCGACGGACGATTCACCTGCAAATCAGGCAATAATGATGAACAAAAGGAAAGCTTCATCCTCAACCGGGCGGGCTGGTGGATTGATTTGGAAGACATAGGCCGGGTGTATCTGTTCACATCGGATGGACTCAAGGAGGCCACCAAGGGGCATGATTTGCCGCGTGTGTTGTCGGCACTGGATTCCGCCGGGTGGATTCATAGCCACGACAAGGAAAAAGGCAAGCGGAGCAAGAAAACCGACATCGGCAATCGGAAAAAAATATCGCTTTACTGGATTCTTCCCAAAGACATTGAGGAATGATGTCGCTTTCTGGTTCCCGAGGTTCCCTCAGCCAAAACCCGGAGTGAACCCGTGGAACCCTTGCTGTTATTGGGCGTTCCCTTGGTTCCCTAAGTTCTCTCTAAATAACCGGAAGTTACCCGGCGTAGTGTGATGGCGGTTTTCTCGGATGGCGGACAGGGCAAAACCCAAAACGGCGAAAGCTTGAATGAAAGACTATGAGGGAACCAAGGGAACCTAATCATTTACATAGGAAGGAAAACGGAAAAAGTGTAGATTTGGAAGTGGGGGGGGGTCTAGTACCGGATGAACGATGAAATGCTGTGCCATAAATGCGCTAGGGTTGTGGATAAATCCCCCTACGCCCTTGGAACTGGGGAAAAGTGCGAAAACTCAGGAGGGGGGGGTGAGTGCGAAGTTTGGGTAAAAAAGCTTAAAATGGGAAGCTGTCGAATTGTGGGACAATAGCCCTTCATGACATTAGGAAACCTATGACACCTGAACAAAGCCAACAACTGATTCAACTGCTACAGGCGGGGGAGGAGATTTCACCGGAATGGGCGCGGATTCTGTTTCCGCCTGAAAAACGGGAATATGAATTGGTGTACCACGGCAAGGAGCGCGAAGAGGACATTATCGCCAACACCTTGGCCGTGCCGTTGCAGAAAGTGCGGACTTTTGGCCGCAATGGCGTGGAATGGCACAATCGGCTTATATTCGGTGACAACCTCCAAGTCATGAAAAGCCTGTTGGAGTTGAAAAAGGCGGGGAAGCTGGTCAATGCGGACGGTACGCCGGGGGTGCGGCTGGTTTATATTGATCCGCCGTTTGCAACCAAGCAGGACTTTCAAGGGAGCCAAGATCAAAAAGCATATCAAGATAAGATTGCAGGAGCGCAATTTGTAGAGTTTATGCGTCGTCGTTTGGTCTTATTAAGAGAACTTCTCGCTGATAATGGATGTATCTACTTTCATCTCGACGTTAAGAAGATTCATTACATGAAGATCGTGTTAGATGAAATATTTGGAGAAAGCCGGTTTATAAATGAAATTATTTGGAAGCGCACATCTGCACATAGCGATTCAACAACATTTGCGAATGTCCATGATGCACTACTTCTTTATTCAAAATCTGGTGCGTTTATATTTAATCCTCAGTTTGTACCATATACTGAAGAATATATTGCCGAAAGATACAAACATATTGAAACAACAGGAAGGCGAAAAGGGCAAAGGTTTTCCGATGATAACTTGATCGGTACTGGCCTTAGAGGTGGTGGCTATCCGTATGAATGGAAGGGCATTTTTAAAACATGGAGATGCCCAATTGAAACAATGCAACGTTATGAGCAAGAAGATAAACTTTATTATACCAAGAATGGTGTAGCAAGAATCAAAAGATATGTTGATGATCTCCTTGGTTTGCCGCCATCAGATATGTGGAGTGACATATTTCCGGTGAATTCGCAAGCAGAGGAAAGAATGGATTATCCAACGCAAAAGTCGGAGTCGCTATTACAAAGGATAATTGCCACATCCTCAAATAACGGTGATATTGTACTTGATGCCTTCGCCGGTTCGGGTACGACTTTAGCCGTAGCCGAGAAACTTAACCGCCGCTGGATAGGCATAGATTGCGGCAAGTTGGCTATCTACACCATCCAGAAACGGATGCTCAATCTTAAAGCCAAGATAGGCAACAAGGGTGCGGCTTTGAAACCTAAAGCCTTTTCACTCTACAACGCCGGTTTGTACGACTTTTCCAAACTCAATGAATTGCCTTGGGAGTCTTGGCGCTTTTTTGCATTGGAACTGTTTGGCTGTAGGGACGAACCGCACAGCATAGGCGGCATACGCTTCGACGGCACTTTAAAAGGTGGCAGTGTGATGGTGTTCAACCATAGGGAGCGGGAAGGCGTTCGCGTGGACGAGCAAACCCTTCATTCCATCCATGAGGCGGCAGGTTCCCGTGTCGGTTTGCGGGTGTTCATTGCCGCACCGGCAATGTCCTTTGATTTTCAGCAGGATTATATTGATGTGGGTGATGTGCGTTACTACGCCTTGCGCATCCCCTATTCCATTATCCATGAATTGCACCAGCGCGAATTCATGGCACTCAAGCAACCCGCCGACGAGATGGCAGTGAATGACACCGTGGAAGCGGTGGGGTTCGACTTCATCAAACGCCCTACACTGGATTACAAGATAGGAACCCGCCAGAAAGACTTGTTCGCGGAAGGCTACATCCGCATTGAGAGTTTTTATAGTGATGCCGTGGTGCGCGAGACATTGCGCAAAAAAGAGAACCGGGAAACGCTGTCTATGGTAATGCTGGATTATTGCTATGGCGGTGCGGATGCCGACAGCGAAACCGGCGTGTTTGACTTGGACGAGGTGTTTTATGCCCATGATTTGGCGAATGCCGATTGGGAACTGAGTTTCCCCGCCGAACTTTTGGGGCAGAAGATGATGGCGATTTTCGTGGACATTTACGGCAACGAGGCACGGGAGTTGATACCGGCGGAAAAGTTTGGCCTAGAACCGAATCTGAAAGAGAAAAAAGCGGTTTATGCAAAACGGAAAAAAAGCAAAAAGAGCGAGGAAACTCTGTGAACCGCAACACTGACCGGCGCACCTACCGCAATGAGGATTTGGTTCTTAAAGTGTCGCCGCACATCGACCCCAAGCGATGGAATGAAAACCGCTACGAGGGGTTTCTTGATGCATTGTGCGGCCATCGGGAATATCAGAAGGAAGCGATTCGGGTTTGCTTGCGCTATTGGCTAGGGCAACAGTTCCCTAATACTCGTGCGCTGGCTTTGGAAAATTTCAACGCCAATGAAGAATTGCAATCCTTGCATGGACGCTTTGAACACATGGCGCGAACATTACAGCTACCCGACCAACTGGCCTGCTCGCTGGATTTGGCGACCGGCACTGGCAAGAGCTTCATCCTCTATGGCTTGGCGGCGGTGATGTTGGCAGAGGGTGTGGTGGATAGGGTGCTGGTGCTTTGTCCCTCCAAGACGATTGAGGCGGGTTTGCTGGCCAAGTTCAGGGAGTTGGCGACGAATGCCGACCTCCGCGATGCCTTGCCGTTAGAGGCAAAGATCGGAACGCCGAGAATAATCAACGCTTCCGAGAGCATTGTAGACGGGGCGGTTTGCGTGGAAAACTACCATGCCATTTTGGAAACGGTCAAATCGTCCATCCGCGACAGCCTACAGGGCAAGGGCGGCAGGACGCTAGTGCTTAACGACGAGGCGCACCATGTCGCCAACGAAACCGGCAAGAATGCCAAGCGTTGGAAGGAGTTCCTGCTTAACCCAGACTATGGCTTTCGTTATGTAGCCGGAGTGTCCGGCACTTGCTATGTGGGCAATGATTACTTTGCCGACGTGGTGTTTAGGTACTCCTTGCGCGAGGCCATTGAGCAACGCTTTGTCAAGAAAGTGGACTATGTTGCCGAAATGCCCGTTACCCATTCGTCGGAAGAAAAATGGCAACTAATTTGGAACCGCCATGAAAAATACCGCAAGGAATTGAAAAGCCGGGGTATCCGGCCTTTGACGATTATCGTCACCCACGACATCAAAACCTGTAGGCAAGTCGTGGAAGAACTTCGGGAATGGCTACAGGAATGGGACAAAACACCGAACCCCGAACAAGTGCGGGAGAAGGTCTTAGCGGTGAGTTCACACAAAGACCATCAGCCTAATATTGCCACCCTCAAGCATGTCGATAGGCCGGAAAGCAAGGTTGAGTGGATCGTCTCGGTGGCGATGCTTTCCGAGGGGTGGGACGTGAAAAATGTGTTCCAGATTGTTCCGCACGAAGAACGGGCTTTCAATAGCAAATTGCTGATTGCCCAAGTGCTTGGGCGTGGCCTACGCCGCCCGGACAATTGGCAAGGAGATGAACCCGTGGTGACGGTGTTCAATCACGATGCTTGGTCTGGTCGTATCAAGGGGCTGGTGAATGAGATTTTGGAAATCGAGCAAAGGCTGACTTCCGCTGTCAATCCCATTTCGGACTTCCATTTTACGCTGCACCATTTGGATTACACGCGCATTCCAGAAGTGAGCGAAAGCCAAAAGAGCGGGGAATACCATCTGCTTGAAAAAGGCTATGTGGATTTGCCGACCCAAATTGAGGAAGAAGCGGTGACGGTGAGCTTTGAGCGGGCCGTTTCCGGCGAACAGGTGGAATTCAAGACATCCATTAAGCGCAAAACATACCCAGTTGATACGGTGGCTGCTGAAATCTTTCGACGGCTTACTGACATCGACATGGAATCATCCTCCTCTAAAAATCCAGAAGACCGCACCCAATATACCCGGCAATTCACATTAGAGCGATGTGAGGAAATTATTGTTGAATCGCTAAAACAGGCCAATATCCATAGTGGGCGTGTCACCGACGAGAACCGGCAGAAAATTCTGCAAGCACTTGGACCCTTGCGCCGTAAATCGGCAAAGCGGGTAATCTACACGCTTGCCCCTCAAGCCTTGAAAACCCTGGATACGAAAGATAAGCCTCAGGAGAATTGTAGCGCGGCGGAATTGCGCCGGGATTCCAAAAGCGTTTTTCATATCCCCGAATGCGGGCAATATTTGCCAGACGAGCAACAAGACTTTTTCCAAGAAGCCAAAGACCCCGATGGAGATTTCGCAAGTGCCTGTGTAGTGGTGGAAAACCCGGCTGACTTCAAAACGCCGGTTTATCTTGCCATTGCCGACAGGACACCGGAACGCAAATTCATGCGTGAACTGACCAAGCGAGAAAATGCCTTAAACTTGGACGCTTGGTTAAAAAACCCGCACATGGGTTTTTATTCCTTGGAATATGCTTGGAAGAAGGGCGAACACCCGAAACGTGGCGAATTCAGCCCGGATTTCTTTATCAAACAAACCGAGTGGATTTTTGTGTTGGAAATCAAGGACGATGGAGAGATCAGCGAACCTGCGGCGGAGAACATCAAAAAGCACGAATATGCACTGGCACACTTCAAGCGGCTGAATGAATGGCTGGAAAACAAAGGGCTTGCCACTCGCTACCAGTTCAACATGCTCAGTCCGAAAAACTTCAATGCATTCTTCCAGAAACTCCGAGAAGGCGATTTGTATGGGTTCAAATCGGAGTTGGATGTGGCGATATTGAAGCTTAGTGGTGTGTGAAAAGGTTATAACCGATTTATCCAAGCAATCCAAATATTGAAGCCAGGTTATAAACGTGAAACCACTGACCACCAATAACATTGAAGCTGAACTAAGCTACGCCTACCTCCATGCTGTGGCATCGAAAGCGGGAGTCGGCTGCAAGCTAGGTTCTAGGCACGATGACAATGCCGGAATTGATGCCGAGCTAACCGGCTGGGGACCGTTTCCCAATGGCGGTTATCTTACGGAAATCGACATCAAGGTTCAGTTGAAAGCCACGGTGAAAACGCCAGTCCCCAAGGGGGAGTATTGGCCTTATTTTCTCAATGGCATTTCTCGCTATGATGATCTGCGTAAAGAAACGCTTTCGACACATCGAATTCTAGTGGTTTTGTTTCTTCCAGAGAATGAGGCAGATTGGCTTGGTTTGAATGATGAAGCCTTGATATTGCGTAAATGCGCCTATTGGGTCAGTCTGCGGGGAGCAAAATCTAGCTCTAATAGCTCTGGACAGATAATTTATCTGCCGAAATCTCAACGATTCGACCCAGAAGGCTTGCTTGCGTTGATGGCGCAACTATCCCATAACAAAGTGCCCACCTATCAGGAGATCAGCGAATGAGCCGGGATACTGTAGTTTTGCCCATCGACCTGCGCGACTTTGCCAAATCCCTAGGCTGGCATTTGCTTGAAGCGGGGCTTACTGACAGGCTTTATGTCTTGCAAAACCCTAATTTCCCGCGCCGACAGTTGGTTTTTCCAATGAACGTGGATGCCCCCGATTATTTGGAATCAACGACTCGTGTATTGGAAAAGCTGGGAGACATGTTGCTTGAACGACCCGATGCATTGCGAGTCCGCGCCCAGGCTGTCCGTGATGACACCTTGCGCTTCCGGGTTTTCTCCGATATTGGGGACCGTTCATTGCCGCTTGGCTTTGCGGGTTCGCTGCTTGCCGGGGTGCAGCAATTGCTGAAAGCGGCGGCTTGTACGGTGATGCGCCCACGTTACCACCATCCGCGCCTGACTTTGACCGAGGCGCAACAACTGATCGAAAAATCACGCTTTGGCCAGACCGAGGCGGGGAGCTTTGTGCTTCGCGTGTCTTGCCCCATCCATGCGCTGGATGTGCAAGGAATGCTTGCCTTGGACGATAGCTGTCTGCCATTTGTCCGGCGTGTGACGCTTGCGCTACGGCGTGGCATGGAGCAGCTTATCAGGGCGATTGAAGCGGATACCTTGGATCGTCTTGTGGAATCGCTCAAACAAGAATCGAACCCTTTGCTTTCCTCGAACCTTTGCGAAGCGTTGACCCAATTCTATGATGAAGCCTTGGATAACTCTCTGGATGTGGCTTTTGACTGGTCTGTTGTGGAGCCGGTTGCAGAGGCGGACAAGCTGCCTTTGCGATTTCAGCGCGACTATTTCGGGCGCATAGAAGAAGTTCGCCGGGAATTGCGTTTCTTTGACGGTCACATGAAAGAGAGCTTTATCGGAACCGTTGAACGCCTTTGCGGAGAAATGGGCGAGGATGGGCGGCGGTCTGGCGAGGTGATTCTTGCCTTGCTACTTCAAGAAGGGGAGAGCATCCGCGCCAGAGTCGCACTCTCGGCGGATGACTACGCAAAAGCCGACAAAGCGCACATGACAGAAGGGGCTTATGTGCAAGTGGCCGGCAAACTTCAGCAAGGGCGACAGCCACGGCAAATGTCCGAAATTTCACGCTTTGAATTGATTCTCCCGATTGAGGCGGGCAAACCGGTTGAACGGTCCGAACATCCAGACTCCACTAATGAGAGAGTCACCCAAAACGAGATTTTTGGCGAATCATGAATGCACAGGGGTTATTGTTCACAGACGAACCAGAACAACACCATCATGGGCAAGGTGAATTGCGACTGGCACATTTTGAGGATTGCGCATCGGCCATTGACGGGTTGTTTCAACAAGCGTTTATCGAACGGGGAGCATCGGCTTTTGACGAATTCCTAAATTTCGCTGAAAAGTTTAGCAACCTATCGGTTTATAACGCCATGCTGGTGCGGGTTCAACGCCCTGGCGCTTCGGCAGTGGCAAGCCGGAAGAAATGGCAGTCGATAGGGCGGCGTGTCATGCCGGGGGCCATTCCTATTGTCATTCTGCAACCTTTTGGCCCTGTCCGTTTCGTTTTTGAATTTGGCGATACGGAAGGTCAAGACATCGTTGGTGAGGCGGATTCACCGTTATTCGCAACCGGGAAAATCGACAAGAAGACCTATGACAATACTATAAAAGCGGCTGAGAAATATGGCGTTGCAGTGAACGAGACAGACCAATACGGCGTATTATTGGCGGGAACGGCTTTAGGGTTAGGTATACGACCAGAATTTAACAGTGCTAATCCCAAAGTTCCATTTCAGGTAAAAGTGAACAAGAAGCACGACCTCCCTACCCGTTTTGCAACCTTGGCCCATGAGTTGGGACATATCTACTGTGGGCATGTCGGACGAGAATCAAAAGGCCGCTGGCCTGACCGTTCTACTTTGGATGATGCTTTATGCGAAATGGAGGCTGAAGCCGTGGCTTGGCTGGTATGCCAAAGAAACGGCGTTACCTCCCGCTCAAAGGCGTATCTGAGTTCGCTCATCGAAAAAGCAGATTTGTCCCAAGTTAGCATGTATGCCATTTTTGAGGCGGCTAATCGGGTTGAGTCAAGAACCATCCCAGCCGATTTGAAATGAACGTCGTCTATGCCAAACAGAAATGTTAAAATTTCTTATAATATTTTTTAACAAAAGATAGACTTTGCCAAACCAAAAACCTCTAAAAAATGGGCAACATCATTTTTATGGGGGCATATTTGGGGGCATAAATTTATATGAAATTCATAACTATATGTATTTATTGTATGACTTATTTTAGTTCGATAGACTTCATCCCAAACACCCGTTCCACACAATCCAACTAAGTTCTTAAGCCAGCGTAAATGCTGGCTTTTTAGTTTGAAGTGATAGCGCGGGAATGGTTCGCCAAGTACCAACCCACATGGGCCAAAACTCATGCCGAACACCTTGTCCCGCTGGCGCGGCAAGCCGTGGCTATCTTACGCGAACTTCACGCCCTAACCGGCAACGGTCAACATGTCTTTCCGGGCCGCGATCTAAAAAAAACCCATGTCCGAGGCGATAGTCAACGCGGCACTCAAGCGAATGGCTTACGACACCAAAACGCAAATCACTGGGCATGGTTTCCCGGCGATGGCTCACTGCCATTAAGTTTAGCCGTTCGTGGTGAGCCTGTCGAACCATGAACGGCCTAACGATCAATGATATGGGGATTTTCCCTCCACCCTTCGACAAGCTCAGGGCGAACGGAAAATCCTTAACTTATCAGGAGATCAGCGAATGAGCAGGGATTTTGTAGTTTTGCCCATCGACTTGCGCGACTTTGCCAAGTCGCTAGTTTGGCATCTGCTTGAAGCGGGGCTTAGACGGTATCAGATGGTACGGCTTGGCACAATAAAAAACCCGCAAAGCCTTGAAGCTTGCGGGTTTTGGTGCTGCTTGGGACTGCTTGGAATCCCTAATTGGTACCGAGAGCCGGAATCGAACCGGCACGGTGTCACCACCGCCAGATTTTGAGTCTGGTGCGTCTACCAGTTTCGCCATCTCGGCAATATGTAGACATTATATTAAATTTTTCTCCTTTATGCCAGCCAATGTGCTTAGATAGTTGCGAGTAACATCAAAAACAGACATCGCATCAAGCGGGCCTACTTCAACATAAACGAGGTATTTATGGGTAAGCATTTGTTTCCATTGTTTTTATTCACGTTCGCCAGTCATTTCGCCGCGACCTCTCCCGCTTTTGCCGCCAGCCCCGATGTTGATGCGGCCATTGCGTTGGACAAGCAACACCATGCGGAACAATGCGCAAAGAAAAAAATCCAAGTGCAGTTGTTTATCGCCCATCAACAGCATGATCAGGGCAAGCTGAATTCCTTGGCACCGGAACTGGATGCCATCAACAAACGCCTGAAGCCTACCGAAGACAAGCTGAACACGCTGAAGGCCAATATTAAGAAGAACCCTGACGATCAAAGCGCGTACGAAACGGCTTTGCTCCAATTGGGGGACTGCGAGTAAGCGGTCTCAATCACTGCAAAATTGGACATAAAAGTGTAGGATGGGCACGGCCTAGCTGCCTTTGCCCATCTTACCTATCAAGCATTTTTAGAGTGACATGGGAATATGTACATAATAGACATTATCATAAACCTAGCTAGCGTCCGCGCCACTGCTCAACCAAAGGGCGGTTTCTGATAGAGTCTAATGATTTTCCCATGATTCACATACCCTTTTCACAAATGTATGCCAACCAATCATTTAAACGCATATCATAATTTACATCGTTCTCACGCTCCGCGTGGGAATGCCTCCACGGACGCTCTGCGTCCGACTGTTTTTTTGAGGGAAAAGGTATGGCCATTGGAGAGAAACTCAACGCGGAGCGTCGAAGGCAGCATTCCCACGGGGACCGTGGGAACGATAATAAAATTGTTGCTGCTGCGCCAGGAAATGTTTTTTATTTACAGGCTGACAGTGAGGCGATTTCCGATAAATAAACTCCCAAAAGTAGAAGCAGCATCTTGCCGCTTTAAGCGGCTGGAAGCCGCTTCTACTTGGTATAAACATTTTTGTAAATCGCCTAAGTATGTAGGGGCTAAAAATCAGGCATATCAGTGTTGGTTGCGGGACCGTTTTCTTTTTACCTGCCATCCAATTCGATGAATGCATTGATCTACTCCCTAATCACTACAATTTTTGAAACTCAACAAGTAAAGGCCTATGTGTCACTACATTGCTAGATGTCCCGATTTGCATTTATGTACAGCGTTTTTTCTTAACAAAGAAAAATAATAAAGGACACTCAATCAAACCATCCTCTGTGTCTGTGCTTTGCAAAATGATACAAATCAACAAGTAACTCTTTGATGTTGAAAACGCTGTATTAGTATATGGGCGGCAGCAGTTGTTGTTCCGATTTGGAGTTGGCGGGGATTATCGAAGGGCCGGGTCGGGCCTCCGCCGGGTTAGTGGCGGCTGGCCTTTGCTGCGGCGGAGCGCTTTGGTTGGTCATTGTGACCGGGCCGGACGACGGAACGGCGACCGGAGCAGCGGGTTGAGTGTTCGGTATTGCCACTTGACTGGATTGGCTGGGCGCTGGTCCAGGAACAGCATCAGGTTTGGCTTGGACCGCCGCACCGGGCTGTCCGCCACCCTGTATGACCGGCGGGATGTTTTGCTGGGGCTGTTGTCCGGGGTTGGCGGCTTGGATAGTCGTTGACACACGGCCTGAAATCGCCGTGGGAATACCGTCGGGCTTTTCCAACGCGTGCTTCAATGCCTCGCCGTTAAGAACAAAATCGGGGCGGTCTGCGGTTTTTTTCTGGATTAGGACAGTCGCCTGGCTCAGCAACTGCTTATAGTTGAGGTTGTCATCATCCAAAGGCTGGCTCACTTCGATGTAAAGCATATCGCCATACCAGCCAAGTTTTACGGGTTGGTTCACTAGGTTGACTTGTGTTCCCAAGCTGACTATGGGAAACAGTTGCGCCACGTCTTCTGGATACATCCTCATGCAACCATGCGTCACCATCATGCCTATGCCGTCGGCCTTGGTCTGCCCGGTGCCGTGAATCAGGTAACTGCCTTTCACTCCCAAGCGCATGGCGAACTGGCCTAGCGGATTGTCCGGGCCAGCAGGTACCACATCAGGCAGGATTTCGCCGTCTAGGGCATGTTCCTTCTTGATCGATTCAGGGGGAGTCCAAGTGGGGTCTTTGATCTTTTCGACTATTTTGGTCACACCCAGCGGAGACTTCCAGTCCATGCGCCCGATGCTAATCGGATAGGTGATGACCTCGGTGGGTGCTTCCTTATTTGCTCCGGGCGGGAAATAGTAAAGCCGCATTTCAGGAATGTTCACGACGATACCAACGCGCGGTGCGTCGGGAAGTATGAACTGGTCGGGTATTTTCACTTTTGTGCCTTCTCCCGGAACCCAATAGTAGCGGCTTTCCGTGGGGTTGGCCATCACAATTTCATCCTGGCCCACGCTATTGCGGTGGGCGATGTCGATCAATGTGTCGCCTTGCAGCGCTTTGATATAGCGAATCCTCCCCACCAAATCCGAACCTGCCGGAGGCAGGCTGAGCGATTCGGAGATGGCGGACAGGGGCAGTAAACTCAGCATAAAACCGCTTAGGATAAGTCTTGCGGCGCGTGGAATAGTCATGGTGTTGCCTAGCATTACGGTAAAGCTTTTAAGTCTATTTCTTTAAGGTGTTTTCGCCGCCGAAAAGTTCCAGCAATTTGGGCAGAAAGGCGGCCAACTCCAAGCTCATGATGGAAAAATCGGCATCAAAGCGCTCCGCCTCATCGGCGGCTTCGATGTCAGTGGCCTGATCTTGGATCGCATCAAGGAAGCGTAGCCGTTTGATGCCCAAGGTATCATCTAGCACAAAACCGAGCCTGTCGTTCCAGTTTACCGCAAGTTTGACAACTTCTTTGCCGGCTTCCAGGTGATTCTGAATTTCTGGCGCGGACAGATCGTGATTTTTGCAACGGATGGTAGCGCCCTCCTCGTCAGTGGCCCGCAGTTCGCATTCACTTTCGATGGCGATGTCGGCAGGCGGGGCTCCATCAGCCAGCCAGCGGGTCATCACGGAAGCGGGGCGCTCCTGTACCGAAGGCAAGGCCACCGGCAGCGATTCCAGGCAACGGCGCAGCCAAGAGGCCAGTTCTTCGGATTTTTTGGCACTGGCGCTGTCCACCACCAGCCAGCCGGCCACAGGGTCGATGTAGGCATAGAGTTTGCGCGTGAAACTGAAAGCACGCGGCAACAGCTCATGGATGATATCTTCGCGTAGCGCTTCGCGCTCTTTTTTACGCACAGGAGTCCCTTTGCGTTCTTCTATCTCGGCGATTTTTTCAGTGAGTATCTCATTGACCACGGAAGCGGGAAGAATTTTCTCTTCCCGCAAGGCACAGATCATGAATCGCCCGCCTGTGGCGTGGACTAGCGGCCCATCGTCCCGCCCTAGCGGCGCGGTCCAACCGTAGCTCATCGGTTGCAGACTGCCACAGGGCTGGAAACGGCCTGTTTCCAAGCGTTCTTGCAGTGCTTCCGCGCTGAGGGTGAAGGCTTCAGTGAAGCGTAACAAAGAAAGGTTTTTGAACCACATTCAGGATTTTTGCCTTGAGTTAACTAAAAAAAACAGATTATCAGGTTTATAGACGGATTTGTCACCTACTGGAAACATTGTTTGACATATCGGCTAAATACCGCTCTCGCTGCTACAATGCGCGGAGTTAGAAAGAATCGAGAAAATGAAGCCATGCGATCTGATAAAAGCGTTACCCGTGATGAGCGATGAAATTCTGATCAATGTCACCCCGCCGGAAACTCGAATCGCCATTGTTGAGAATGGTGTGTTACAGGAAGTCTTGATCGAACGAACCCGCAAGAGGGGCTTGGTCGGCAATGTTTATAAGGGCAGAGTCTGCCGGGTGTTGCCCGGTATGCAGGCGGCATTTGTGGACATAGGCTTGGAGCGAGCGGCTTTCCTGCATGTTTCCGATGTAAACGCAAGTGATAGGGCGCGCGCCGTGCATGATCAGATAGAATTGGCTTTTAGAGAAGGCCAGGATGTGGTGGTGCAAGTTATCAAGGACCCGATTGGCGCCAAGGGGGCGCGTCTGACCACGGATATCTCCATTCCTTCAGTCTACCAGGTGTTCATGCCCTATTGCAAAGTTAGCGGGGTTTCCCAGCGTATCGAATGCGAGTCAGAACGTGTCAGATTGCGGGGGGTGGTGGAAACCTTCCTGCGCGAACACAATACCGGCGGTTTTATCTGCCGCACGGCCGCTGAGGGCGTGGAGGATGCAGCACTGCGCGCTGATATGCTGTTTCTGCATAAAATGTGGAATTCCACCGCCCAAAGGATCAAAACGGCGCGGGTCAAAACCCTGCTGCATGAGGATTTGCCTCTGGCAATGAGAGTTTTGCGCGATTTACAGCGCAGCCGGGTGGAAAAAATTCGCGTGGACTCCCGCGAAACGCACGCACGATTGCATAAGTTTGCCAAGGAGTTTGTGCCGGAATCCCTCTCATTGATCGAACATTATGCTGGCGAACGGCCATTGTTTGAGCTATATGGGGTGGAGGATGAGATAAAGCGCGCACTGGAGCGCAAGGTGGTGCTTAAGTCCGGTGGTTATCTGATATTCGACCAGACAGAGGCAATGACTACGGTGGACGTGAACACCGGGGCCTTCGTCGGCGGGCGCAACTTGGAAGAGACCATTTTCAAGACTAACCTAGAGGCGGCGCAAGCCATCGCCAGGCAATTGCGGCTGCGTAATCTTGGCGGGATCATCATCATCGATTTCATTGACATGAGGGATGCCGAACATAAACAATCGGTGCTGCATGCCTTGGAGCGGGGGCTGGAAAAAGATCATGCCAAAAGCGCCATCAGTGCAGTTTCTTCCCTGGGGCTAGTGGAAATGACCCGCAAGCGCACCCGCGAGAGTTTGGAGCATATTTTGTGCGAGCCATGCCCCAGTTGTGGCGGACGCGGGGTGTTGAAAACGGCTGAAACCGTATGCTTGGAAATTTTCCGTGAAATTATCCGCGAGGTTCGCCAGTATAATGTGCAGGAATTGTTGGTTTTGGCTTCCAACGAAGTTGTGGAGCGACTATTGGACGAGGAGGCGGATATGCTCTCCGAACTGGAAGCTTTTCTTGGTGTCAGCGTCAAGTTTCGTGTGGAAACCCAATACACCCAGGAACAGTACGACGTTGTCTTGATTTAACTGTTATTCGTCTGCTTTATGATCATTCTAAAATTGAGCCGCTACGCCCAACTCATGCTAGCCGTAGGCCTGCTGGTGACAGCACTGTTGCTGTCTGCTGTCCGCCTTTGGCTGTTGCCTCGTGCTTCCGAATGGCGGGATGAGTTACGTTCGACTATCAGTGCAATGACTGGCGAAACTGTTCAGATCAAGGCTCTGTCCGCAGGGATGAGGGGATTCAAGCCGGAATTGACGGTGCGCGGATTTCGCATAGAAAATGCAGCCAACGACGGACCTCCCTTGGAATTCGAGCGTCTAGGCGTGGGCTTGGATGTGGTGCGCTCACTCATCTCCGGCAATCCTGTGGTCAACCGCATCAATCTGGATGGAGCAAAGTTACGGCTATCACGTAGCCCGGACGGGGGGGTGGCGGTAATGGGACTGAAACCCGGCGACGCCCCGCTTTGGCTGTTTGCCGAAGGAGAGGTCAGATTCTCCGATATCGACCTAGAGTGGAGCGGTGGACAAGACGGACAAACCCTGCCATTGGGCCGTGCCCAGATCCGTTTGCGTAATGCGGGCACCAAGCATACTCTGGATATCAGGGTTGATTTGCCGGGAAAGCTTGGCAAGCTGGTAAAACTGTCGGCGGAGATCGAAGGCAATCCGCTGCGTTCGAACGACTGGAACGGAAGGGTTTATGTAGAGGCCAAACGACTGCGCGAGGGTGCCTTCGTCGAAACGCTTCCGGTGCGGATGCGTTCCGGCGAGATCGGTGTGCAGGCTTGGGGAAAATGGAATGGGGGCACATTGCGCGAGATAGTCGGGCGACTCGACATGGATCGGCCTGTGTTTACCTGGCGCGGGACTGACGGGACGGATGGAATGATGAACTTGGAGAATCTGGGGGGGTGGCTATTCTGGCACAAGGAGAATAACGGTTGGCGTCTGGATGCGAAACGCCTGTCCCTGTCCCACAATGGTAAGGTCTGGCCGGAAACCGATTTCGCCGTCGCCGTGGGCAATGCCGAAGACAACAGTCTGCAATCCCTCAGGGCGGCGGTCAATTTTCTGCGTTTGGACGATGCCCAAGCTTTGTTGGCAGGTGGCCTTCCGTTGTTGGACGGAAATCTGCGCGAAACCCTGCGGGCTTACGCCGCAAAGGGTGAAGTGCGCAATGGACGGCTGGTTTACCAAGCCGACGGACATTTCGGATTTTGCGGCGAACTGGACGGGCTTGTCTTCAACCCACCGGAGGGCTGGCCGAAGTTCGGTCTCTTGACCGGACATTTGTGCGGCAATGACCGTGTCGGCAGCGTAGACTTCAACATGGTCAAGCCTGAATTTAACCTGCCACGCATGTGGCAAAAACCAGTCGACCTTGATGCCCTCAGCGGAAATTTTCAATGGCGCAGGATGGGCGGGGCGGGCATCCCTGCTTCCCAAACGCCTGCGGAAGCCAATCCGATGCTTGGCGGTTCCACATGGCGCATTGTTGGCAATCGGATTGAAGTGGCCGCGCCGGGGCTTCAGGCAAGCGGCGGTTTTGCCCTTGACTTGCCCGCAGGCGAGGGCGAGTCGCCGGTTGTCGACATGGATGCGCACTTGCGCGAAACGGATGCCGCCCGCCTGCGCGATTATCTCCCGTTAGCTATCATGACTCCAAACGCCGCAAAATGGCTGGGTCAAGTATTTGATGGTGGCAAACTGAAAACCGCCAATGTGTTGTTGCGTGGACAGCTTGCCGATTTCCCCTTTCCTCACGGAGAAGGTCTGTTTGAGGCCCAAGTGGACTCTGAAAACATGGAGTTGGATTTCAGCCCAGCGTGGCCCCATCTTTACGATGTCAAGGCAAAGATTCTGTTTTTCGGACCCTCCCTGTTTGTTGACTCTGAAAGTGGGCGCATCGGTAATATTCCGTTTAATGCCGTACACGCCGAAACCGGCGACTACATTGGTGATGGTTGGATGGCTTTGAAGGGTAATATGGATGGTGATTTAGCGTCGTCCATGAAGTTTTTGCGGCAAACCCCGGTCCGGTTTGTGTCGGAGCGTTTGTCCAGAGTGGCCGAACCTTCGGGGGCGTTTCATTTGGACTTGAACCTCATGATCCCAATGACTTACGGTATGGGTGATGTTGGTGTGGGTGGGCTATTGCAACTAAACAACGACAGCCTTGCTCTAAAAGAAATAAATCTGAAAGTGCAGGAAATTACCGGTAGTTTGGGTTTCACGGAAAAAGGGATGGGGGGCAAGCAACTCGCCGGCAAAGCCCTGGATGAACCCATACAATTTGATGTAGACCAACAGAATGGCGACATCCTACTCGATATCATTGGCAGGACGGATGTTTCCGCATTGCGCAAGGTTTTTCCCGGCGGGCTTTGGAAACACGCAGACGGAGGCTTTGGATATCATCTGAATCTGCAAATTCCCGAGTCATTGGACTCTTCCGGCAAGCCTTTGCGCATCGCGCTGTCTTCCGATTTGGCAGGGCTTGAACTGAAATTCCCCGCGCCCTTGGTTAAACCGGCTGCCGATAAAAAGGACTTCAACGCCGATTTGACGTTCCGGCGGGGCGATAGTTTGTCCTTGCGTGTTGCTTATGGCCGTGAAGGGCAGGCCCGTTTGTCGCTTTTTTCGGATAATTCGGGCTTTCACTTGGAAAGTGGCGATGTGGCTTGGGGGAAAGCACAGCCGCCCGTCTCCGGGGAACCCGGTTTGGGGCTTTACCTGAAAACAAACAGCGTGGATATTGGCGAATGGCGGGCGTTATTGGCGGAATTCGGAGAGGGTTTGGCCCCGTCCGTTCCCCGTGAAGTCTACCTAGACGCAGGCAAGTTGCTGTGGAATGGCGAGGATTTGGGTCCGTTGTTTCTGCTGGGAAAGCGGGAGGGAGAGGAGTTGCTGGGCGAGGTGGATTGTTTCTATGGCAAGGGAACCTACAGTGCCGCATTCCCCGAGTACAGCCATGCCTTGCTTAGGCTAGACTTTGAGCACCTTAACCTGCCCAAATTTCCTGATGCCAAAGATGGACAGCCGCCAGCCTCCCCGCCTGACCCGGCCACCCTGCCAGCCATGCAAATACGCGCAAACCATCTGCTGCGCCGGGAGGAGGACTTAGGGGCGCTGGACCTGGAGACCGAACATTGGACTTCGGGAGTCAATATTAAGCACCTGAGATTGAGCACTGACAATCACGAACTGAGCCTAAAGGGGAGTTGGATGCGCCAGGACGGGCACGATGAAACCAAGTTGAATGGCAAACTGAAAGTTAACGATCTGGGCAATTTCCTTGGTCTTTTGGGTTACGGCAGAGAAATTTATCGGACACCGACCGAATCCGCGTTTGCTCTTGCTTGGGGTGGCGCACCCCAACAGTTTTCCAGTGCAAGCGTGGCGGGCGAAGTGCGGCTGAATATGGGGCGTGGCAGGGTACTGCAAGTGGAGCCGGGTCTGGGCCGGGCCTTGGGTATGTTAAACTTGCATACCTTAAGCCGCTTATTATTGCTGGATTTCAGCGATTTGTTTGGCAAGGGACTGGCCTATGACGGCATGGAAGGGGTGTTTCAATTGGGGGAAGGGCAGGCGCGAACCAAAGGCTTCATGATTGACGCTATCGCCGCCGAAATTTTGATTATGGGCAGGGTTGGACTCGCCAGCCATGACTTGGATGAAACCATTTCCGTGATGCCTCACGCTGTGGCTTCCATTCCATTAGCCGGTGCGATTGTCGGCGGTGCGGCGGTGGGCGCGGTCGTCGATTTGGCGCATCGGCTGGTCGGTGCGGAAGATGTCAACTTGGCTAGTACGAATTATTCCGTCACCGGCAGTTGGGATGACCCGCAGATCAAGCACATTGAAGGCAGTATGCCCTTGGACATGATCGACCGGGCGTGGTCGGATTTCAAAGCGATGTCGGGGATGGGGAGTAAGGAGGGCAATGCTTCAGAATAGACTAGACATTCTCGGAAACCTTACACTATCACATCAAGGAGTGGCCATTTATTGGGTTTCCGATAAAGTCTAAAGTTAGGGCCGTAGGATGCGCTGAGGTACGAAGTGCATCAATAGCGAGTGAACTTGGTTCGCCCAATGGGAACGCCAAGCACCAGCTTGGCGAGCTGATTGGCATGGTTTAGGTTGAAGGAGCGGGCCATGCCCGCGATTGATTTGGCCCGATTCTGCATAGTGGGTTATTACTCGCGGGCATGGCCCGCTCCTACCCTGTTGCATATATATATTTTTAAGTAACGTGTGATATTGAAAACGCTGTAAGTAGTAAGATTGAGTTTTGATCATTTTTGATTTCGGAGCATCCATGAATTTCAGCATCGAACACGAACAAGAAGAAGATGGGCGCTGGCTTGCTGAGGTTCCTGAATTGCCGGAAGTCTTTGCCTATGGTTCAACTGCGGAGGAAGCTATGCTCAAGGCCGAGGCTCTCGCTCTACGCATCATTGCCGAGCGACTGGAACAAAGAGAAAGCCGTCCTATACCCATTCACTTCTCGCTCGTCGCCATATGAACCAATGGTCATCAGTCAAAGCGAATTAGCCATGTCGGATGCGTTTATTTGCGTTGCTCCCGACATTTATGAGCTTTCGGTCAAGAAAGTCTGGCAAAGGGAAAAATATTGCCCGATTTCGCTTTCCAACCCATTCGGTGCAATATTCGGTGTACCTCTATTGCATCCTTGGCCCTGTGTATAGTGATTAGTGTTGATGATAATTTATCTTGAAATAATTACGGGGAAATACTAATGTTATTCCGATGGAAAGTACATGAACTATCTAAATTAGGCAGTATTAATCCGCTTGAAAATAAAAACAGGGGTATAGTACCTATTTTATGCATTGACGACGAAGGATTACCCTATGAAAATATCCTGCGAAATCATAATTTTAATATCCGCGTATTGAATGATATAGAAGATATAAAGGCAACATCTGATTATCCTGTAGTAATATGCGATATAAAAGGAATTGGTAGCAAGCTTGGTTCTAAGTTTGAAGGAGGGCACATTATTGAAGAGATAAAAAAGAATTATCCAGACAAAGTGGTTATTGCTTATACAGGACAGCAATTCGATGCTAGATATAATAAATTCTTTTCAATGTGTGATTTTGTTCTTACAAAAGATGTAGATTCTGATAATTGGGTTTCAATTCTTGATGAAACTATCTCAAAAGTAGTCTCTCCTATCGAGCAATGGAACCGAATTAGAAATTACTTATATGCGCATGATGTATCAACAAGGAAGTTATTTGAACTGGAGCAAGAATACATAGGCGCAATTATAAATAAAGACAAAACAAAATTTGGCAAATCTAAGACAATAGAAGGGCTTAGCTCTGATGTCAGAAGCGTTTTAAATGGTTTTGTTTCTAGCTTAATTTTCAAAATTCTAATCGGATAATATGAACTTTTCTCCTTTTCCTGTATGGAATACCATAGATAGTCTCCTAGAAAATGGGATTCTATTCGATGCGCCTAGCATTTGTGAACGCATGGATGATTTTCTTCCAACACTACCTGTTAGTAGTGTAATTGCTGCGATTAAAAAAATAAATTTGCTAAAAGGCGACACAGATGGAAAGCATGATATTGAACTTATGAACTCATCATTGCATGAGATTAGGAAGTTTAATACTGAGATAAAGAATCTTTCAGAAGAAATAATGGACCCTAATAACCAAAATAACGTTGAAAAAAATGCTAAGGCTATTTTTGCAGCTAGTTCATTAATTTCGGTTAGATTAAATATTTTTGATTTCGATGAAAATCCAAGAATTGTAACCTCATCTACTCCATATAGCGCATCTGTTTTTGGGAAGTTTCAAAAATCTGCTCATGTGCTAGAGGTACGCGCTAAACGCAAGTCAGTTACAATTAAAAATTTTGTTGGAAATTCATTTAAAAAAATTGACATATATCCAGTCTTTGAATTCCTGCCTTTTGTGATTATGGAAAATGCAGTTAAATATTCTCCAGAAAAACAAGATATAACGGTTAACTTTGAAGAAAATATGGGATGCCTTGAGATCATTGTTAGCTCAATGGGTCCGATATTAACTAAACAAGAAATTGAAACAGTTTTTGAAAAAGGGGCACGGGGTCAAGCAGCTATTAAATTAGATGACAGTGGAGGAGGCTATGGTTTGTATTTTGCTAAGGTTATATGCGATATACATAACATAGGTATACAAGTATCATCAGAAACCAGCAATGGATTTACCTTAAATAATATTCGTTATACTACATTTGCAATTAAACTAACTATAAAGTAACCCGTAGGTAGTTTTGGAGAGACACGCCCCCATGAAACAAAAAAATAAGCTGGCTTGTGTTTGATGCCCTGATTTAAAAAGATGGCATGGGTATTTTATCAGTGTTGTGGTGGCGGATGGATGGGTTCTAATGCTTTGCTTTTAACGTTGCGCCTTTGCGTGAGGATTTCTTTTTACTTCTATTGCAAGGCGGCTAGGTCGTAGCAGAGCGAGGTTTTTTTGTCTCACGCAAAGGCGCGAAGACGTAACGTAAACAATAAAATTTATGAAATGAAACAAAAAATAGCTGCGGCAGCAACCCAGAAAATACTTTTCTTGCCACATGCGATCAAGCAGATGTCCCGACCTGACAGAATGATCACCACAGATGAGGTACGCGAAGCAGTGCTACTGGGTGAAATAATTGAAGAATATCCAGACGATCAGCGAGGTGAAAGTTGCCTAATTATGCATGCTGCTGAAAATCACACTATACATGTCGTTTGCGCCCCGAAATCGGATTATTTAGCCGTAATAACAGCATACTTGCCATTGCCCGATCAATGGTCTACAGGCTTCAAAACGAGGAAATAAGATGGAATGTCTTTATTGTAAAGGTAAATTATTTAGAGGTTCTGCGCCGTTTAGTGTAGATCGGAATGGATACCATATTGTGTGGGAAGCAATTCCGGCTTGGGTTTGCACCCAATGCGGAGAAGCACTTTTCGAGGAAAATGAAGTAAATCATATTCAAAAAGCTTTACAGCAAGTTGATTATGAGACAGCAGTATTAACATCAAGAGTAGCATAAGGATTTCTTTTTGCTCCAATCAATGAAAAAAAGCGTTTATATCGAGACATCGATTCCCAGTTACCTGACGGCGAGGCCAAGCCGCGATGTTAGAGCCGCAGCTTGGCAGCAGATTACCAGCCAGTGGTGGGACGAAGCACGGGATAATTATGAGCTTTTTATGTCATCATTGGTCGTTGCTGAGGCATCGGACGGGAATTCAGAAGCCGCTTCGCGACGACTGGAATCGCTCCAAGGAATCGCGGAGCTTTTGATTGATGAGGAGGTTCAAGCGTTAGCTGAAAAATTGGTTTGGGAGGGTGGGATACCGATGGTTGCAAAGGCCGATGCGCTGCATGTAGCGGTTGCGGCGGTTCATGGTATTGATTATTTACTGACTTGGAATTGCCGACATATCGACAACGCTATTAGGAAACCCATAATCCGTGCAATCTGTGTCGCAGCAGGATATTCCTACCCAGAAATCTGCACACCTATGGAACTTTTACCGGAGGATAATGACGATGTATCGTGATGAAATTATCGTTGAAGTTTGGCGAAACCGGGATGCTTACACCGCCCTGCATCACTACAGCTTTGATGAAATGGTGGCCGATCTTCAGGTGCGCCAACAACGACCGGATTGCAAGCTGGTAGATAGACGAAAAACCTCGCAGCATCCACAAAAACAGTTGTCAGAACTGGCACGGGAAGCGTTGCGCAAGTCTGCCCAAGGCGAAACCCTTGCAAAGGGCTTTGATGAAATCTGATTTAGAGTATCCATACTTCACCAACCGAAACAACAACCATGCCCAATCAATCCTTAGAACTTGCCCGCCAATCCATCCTAGAACCCGCAGGACTCACCACCGGCGATATCGACCGCGTCATGGGGGCGCTACTCGGCGCGTCGGTCGATGCCGCCGACATTTATATGCAGTCCAGCCGCTATGAAAGCTGGGGGCTGGAAGACGGCATTGTCAAGGAAGGCAGCCATAGCATCGAACAAGGTGCCGGGGTGCGTGCCGTGTCGGGGGAAAAGACCGGTTTTGCCTATAGCGACGAAATCGCCTTGCCGGCCTTGCTGGATGCGGCCAAAAATGCCCGTGCCATTGCTTTTTCCGGGCATGAGGGACGCTTGGCGATAGCCACTGACCCGTCCAACCGCAGGCTTTATCCGCCTATCGACCCCCTGCAATCCATGCCGGAGGAGGACAAGATCCTGTTATTGCAGCGCATCGATGCCGAAGCGCGGAAAATTGACCCGCGTGTCGAGCAGGTGATGGTCAGCCTAGGCGGTTCCCATGAAGTGATCTTGGTGTTAGGGCAAGACGGCATCATGCATGGCGATGTGCGCCCTCTGGTCCGGCTTAACATCAGCGTCATCGTCCAACAGAACGGGCGGCGCGAACAGGGCAGTGCGGGCGGCGGCGGGCGGACTGATTATCTCTATTTTCTGGAAAATGACCGTGGACTTGAGTACGCTAGGGAGGCTGTGCGCATGGCGCTAGTCAATTTGGAGGCTGTGGACGCGCCGGCCGGCAATATGACCGTGGTGTTGGGGGCGGGCTGGCCCGGTGTGCTGCTGCACGAAGCCATAGGCCACGGTTTGGAGGGTGATTTCAACCGCAAGGGCACGTCGGTGTTCTCGGGCCGGATCGGCGAGCGGGTGGCTTCACCCCTGTGCACCGTGGTGGACGACGGCACCCTGCCGGGACGGCGCGGTTCGCTCAATATTGACGACGAGGGCACGCCAACGCAATACAATGTGTTGATTGAAAATGGCATACTCAAGGGGTACATGCAGGACAAGCTCAACGCCCGGCTCATGGGCACCAAGCCAACCGGCAACGGACGCAGGGAATCCTACGCCCATTTGCCCATGCCGCGCATGACGAATACCTATATGTTGGCTGGAACCCACGATCCTGAAGAAATCATCGCCTCGGTGGAGAAAGGGCTGTACGCCAAGAATTTTGGCGGGGGCCAGGTGGATATCACCTCCGGCAAGTTTGTGTTTTCCGCCAGCGAGGCGTATTTGATCGAAAACGGCAAGGTCACCCGTCCGGTGAAGGGGGCCACGCTAATCGGCAATGGCCCGGAGGTGCTGACCCGTGTCAGCATGGTAGGCAATAACATGGAACTCGACCCCGGTGTCGGCTCTTGCGGCAAGGAAGGCCAGAGTGTCCCTGTGGGTGTGGGCCAACCCTCAATGCGAGTGGATGGCTTGACAGTCGGCGGAACCAGCGTTTAGGCCGATTGGTTAAGGTGGGATGTAGGGGCGGCTTAGCCGCCCGCGGGCGAATGAATTTGCCCCTACTCAACGATTTTCAAACCGGTTGTAATCGAACAGCCCAGCCTCAATGGGGTAAGTTTTGCGATAGTCCTCAATTAGCGCGTCGCTATGCTGCCAAAACCGGTTATCCGTTCGCCGGATGGCGAATCGGGAGCAGAGGGCCGCATAATCGGCATCGGATTGCAGATTTCCGACCATTTTAACGAACCAAGGCAGGCGGGAGGACTCCACCCGGTAAAACGCATTCGGGTAAGCGCCCAAAAAACCGGGAACCAGCGTCAGTGTGTCTTCATCTGGCAAGCGCCGTTTGTCTTCGTTGAACATCTGCGAGATATTGCTATGGGCGCTATTGCGCAACAGGCTAAAGTGATGCTCCCGTTTTTGGTCATCAATTACGGTCAGGAACGCATTCTCGGGTAAAAATGAAACCGCTTTGCCCGTTGAAGCGGACAGTTGCCGCAGATAGGCCAAATCCTCTTCTGCCAGTTTGCTTTGGTTCAAGTCATAGCGCTGATCCAATACGGGTTTGAGGTAGGTTTTCCACATGCCCAACAGCTCTGGCCAGGCATCGTCGGATGTATAGTCCATGCCACTGTCTTGGTAGAAAAACGCCTTGCTTCCGTTTAAGTAGGCTTTTATATCGTCGGAAGCGTTACGATACCAAAAGTCGCGTACTTGGTTGCGGGAATCCTTAGGCAATAGGGCAAGGACGTTAAACTCACCCTCCATGCGCAGGAAGTCCATATACAGCCTGGATTCGAGTTGATGTGCAGTATTTCCATACACATCAAAGCCCGCCACTAATAAGTAATGCATACGCTCCAATAAGGTATAACCCATGATTATGGCGGTTTGTGGTTTGTCACCGACCAAGCCTTTAACTACGCTGGCACTGTCAAAATGGCGAAACACGGTCAGTGCGGCGTTTGGGTTGGCCCCGTCGCCTTGCCACAGCATGTCCAGATTGGGCAGCTTTCTCCCGACCATGTGTTGGTTCAAGTATTCGCTTTTTTTCCTCAGGTACTGGTTTTCCATCTCCGCGTAATGTTTCCATTTCAACAGATTGGCATCGCTTTCTTGTTCACTGGGAAGGCGTACTTTTTGCAGAACATCGGACAAATAGTTGGCGTTGCTGTCCAAGTCCTCATGGTCGGGGTCAGCGAACCCAACCCAGAAATAGTCGGAGATGACATTAAGCGCGACTTGACCGCGACACACCGGACCTTTTATGAACCCCATCAGTGTAAATTGCGCTTCGTCCAACAGCAGACGGTAACGGGAGCGCACCGGTATCTGCTCAAAGGCGACGAAGGGGTTCGCCGCGACGACAGGATCATAGGAAGGGAGCTGGGTGACACGGTATGGCACGTCGATGAACCAAGCTTTTATCCGTGCCAAGCGTGCGGGGTTGAGCGCGTAAGGCATGTGCGTTTTTGCCAAGATCGCGCCTTTTACGGGCCGTAGCCGGTAATAAACCTGGGGAACGCCGGGGTCATCGTACGGTCTACGGCTTGCAATGTGCTGGATGGGTTGCCCAGGCGGGGTCTTGGAGCGCACCAACTCAAAAAATCCGCTCTGTGGCAGTCCGTCGAAATAAAAGTGCGCCAGAAACCAATGCTCATAGAGATAGCGGGCCATCAATTGGGCTTTGAAGGTGGAGCCATTCAAAAAAGACTCCCAGCTTGCGACCTGCTCCAGTTCAGCTTGCGGGATAGGCTTGGGTTCGGCGGCAGGTGAGCCGTTTGCCAGCCATTCTCTGATGGTATGCTGTTCCTTTTTTGATAGGGCAGACATACCGTATGGCATCCCCCAATCTGGATGCTCCTGCGCAAAGTCATCGAATTCCGCCATGGTCGGGCAAGATTGGTTCCGGTCCAGGGAAAAATCGAAACGGTTATCGGGCAGTGGACTGCCTGCAATAAACTGGTGTTTGTCTTTCAACGCTAGCATTTGCGCCATGACGCTGGCATCTAGATTGGCTTCAGCGCTTGCATCGCGTTCGTTGAGGACCGGATGGAACCCTTTCAAGCGCCATTCGGCATTGCTTTGAGCATCGGCGAACAAGCGGCTAAGTTCAGCAGGAAACAAGCGCAGAGCGTCATACACTTTGGTCTTGTTTGCGCCCCGGGTGATGCCTTCCACACTCCCCATTTGCAATTGGCAAGGCGCATCGAAGCAACCGTGGCAAACCGCGCAACGCGTGTCGGTGATGGGTTTCACATCGCGGAAATATTCAACCGGAGCAAGCGCTATGGCTTGCGGTTCAGCAGGCCGGTCAAAACGGGAGGGGTTGGCGACACCGTAGCGTTGGTCGAGTTGGTAACCCGTGTAGGCGGTGCAACCGGCAATGAGGAACAACACCGAAAATAGCAGTAACTGGCGCATGGATGCTTACTGATGGATGGTTGAAAGGGGCAAGTGCTGATGTTACGCGATGCCACTTGCAGGCTGTTGTAGGGTGGGTAACATCAGTTATTAGTATAAAATAAAATTTTGCAGCGTTTTCAACGATTATACAGCGTTTTCATCCTCAAAATATACCTAAAACTGATATTCAGTCAACCCTTCAGATAAACCGAATAACCTGCGCTATCATACCCACTACCAAGTAACTATTTGATGTTGAAAACGCTGCTATGAATCCAATTACTCTGCTTATAATCATTTTCTTTGCCTGGAGTTCGCCAGCCACCGCCGAACCCAGCCAACCGGCCCAGCAGGCATTGGCACCGGGTTATGCCCCCCTGCCCTTCCCTGCCCCCAAACCTGGGAGTTATCAACTCCCTGCTATGGGTATCGCAGCCGATGGCAATGTGTTGGATTCGGATGGGAAAGCGTTAAAACTGCACGACTTGTTTGGCGACAAGCTGGTTTTGTTCAGCTTCATCTATGCCACCTGTGATGATGTGAATGGTTGCCCTCTGGCGACTTCTGTGTTCCACAACATCAAAGCCAAATTAAAGGCTAAACCGGAACTTGCCAATAAGCTGCGCTTGATTACCCTGAGCTTCAACCCCGAACAGGACACGCCGCAAGTCATGGACCGCTATGGCAAAGGTTTCCAAGATGCAGGCGTCGAGTGGCGCTTTTTGACCACCGCAGCAAAGGCCGAAATCCAACCCATTTTGAAAGGCTACGGGCAATCGGTGGAACAGGAATTCGACGAAAAAGGCCATGCCACGGGCAAGTTCTCGCATTTGCTGCGGGTGTTCCTGATTGACCGCGACAAACGCATCCGCAATATTTACACCGTGTCCGTGCTGCACCCTGAAACCGTGCTGGCAGACATTGAAACCCTGCTATTGGAAAGCAAAGCCAAGCCCGAACCAGCCCAAGCTAATATGCAGGCCAAGCCTGAATTGCTACGCGCAGGCGATGACAAGTCTGGATATGATAGCGCCCAATATCAAACTCATTCCGTCGCATTGGCGCAACGCATAGGGTGCCCCGCCGATTTGCTGAAATTAGCCCAACACCCCGGTTTGGGTCTGCCACCAGTGCCTACCCCCCATGACAACCCCATGAGCCGCGCAAAAATTGCCTTGGGCCGCAAGCTGTTCTTCGACCGCCGCCTGTCGTTGAACAATACCTTTTCCTGCGCCATGTGCCACATCCCTGAGCAAGGCTACACCAGCCAGGAACAGGCCACGGCCATTGGCATCGAAGGGCGCACAGTGCGGCGCAACGCCCCTACCTTGTATAACGTGGCCTATGCCGACAAGTTATTCCACGATGGGCGCGAGAGTACGCTGGAAAACCAAGTCTGGGGGCCGTTTCTTGCCCGCAACGAAATGGGCAATCCTTCGGTCGGCTTCGTGGTTGACAAACTCAAGCACCTGGCGGATTATCGGGGAGGGTTTGAGCAGGCTTTCCACCGTGGCCCTTCTATGGAAACCGTCAGCCAGGCCATCGCCGCTTATGAACGCACACTGATTTCAGGCGGTTCCCCCTTTGACCGCTGGCGTTACGGCAGGCAAGCCGAAGCCTTGAGTGGCCCTGCAAAAATGGGTTTTGCGTTGTTCACCGGTAAAGCGGGCTGCTCACAATGCCATAGTATCGGGCAGCGCAATGCCCTGTTCATGGACAATCAATTGCACAACACTGGCTGGGGGTTTAGGGAAAGCATGCTGAAGGAACCGGACAAGCGGCGGGTTCAGCTTGCACCGGGTATTAGCATTGACATGGACGAGTCGGCCATCAAGCAAGTCGGCGCAAGCAAACCCAATGATTTGGGGCTATACGAAATCACCCAAAACCCGGCGGACCGATGGAAATACAAAACACCGACCTTGCGCAATATCGCCCTCACCGCCCCTTATCTGCATAACGGTGGCTTGGTATCGTTGCGGGAGGTGGTGGAATTTTATAACCGTGGAGGTGAACCCAATGAAAATCTCGACCCGCTGATCAAGCCTTTGGGGTTAAGCGTAGGCGAAATTGATGCACTCGTGGCGTTGCTGCAATCCCTGACTGGCGATACTGTGGAAAGCTTGGTTTTGGATGCCTATGCCGCACCGGTTGGGGATGTGCATTAGACTTTATCGGAAACCTTCCACGGCATTGGTCATCGTTCAGCCCAGCGCGGTTTGAGGGGAAAACTAGCTTATGGAGTGCGGCGACTCGTCGCCGCCTTTCGTGCCAAGCGGCGACGAGTCGCCGCACTCCAGAAAGCGCAAACTGCTAGCCCTAGCAATTGGGCTGAACGATGACCAAGGCCAGACCCACCAATGCAGCAAAGGAAGGGGTCAATCAGTGGGTTTCCGATATAGTCTAATGTAGGATGTGCCGAGTAACGAGGCGCATCATTCGCGTTGGATAATCTTATGCATTTACAGCGTTTTCAACATCAAAGAGTTACTTGATAGCTGGAATGAAAGGGCAAATTATTCGGTTAACTTGAAACTTAGCTGAATATCCTTTACTAGGTGTATTTTAAAGATGAAAATGCTGACATAAAGATATCCACATGCTTCACATACCACTTACAGAAATGTATGCCAACCAATCATTTAAACGCGTAATAGTTTTTCTTGTATTTGCAATGCCCGCTGAAGCAAGGGCAAAGCTGGCTCATAATCACCTTGCGCATGGTATAACAAGGAGAGGTTGTTATATGTTGTGGCGGTGGAGGGATGGTCTTCGCCTAGGATTTTGGTGTGGATTCTTAACGCTTGTTGATACAGTGGCAAGGCACTGGTGTAATCTGCTTTGATGTCAAGATAGAAAGCCGTTTGATTCAACAGCCTTGCGGGTTAAATACCCTTCCAATCCACAATCGGTCTGTTCGATATACGCACCGGCTTGGTCTATCGCCAAGGCCAAGCCGCCTAGTTCATGCACCAAGGTCGTTGCAGTTTGCCAATCATTGCCCGGTACACGCAAGCGCACGGTTTCGACGGTAGCCAAACCTATGTCCACCAGCTTGGATCGCCGCAATAAAAACACCGCCCCGGTGTCATCATCAAAACAATCGACGGTGACGGAGGCTAATGCCCCGGTGGCTTGGGCGCGGGTGGTGAATAACACATGGCCTTTGGCATCCGTCGGCAACAGGTCTTTGGCGGCGGTCAGCAGTTCCAAAGTTTCCGCGTTGTCAAAAATCAGCAGCCAGCCGTCATGGTGGCGCAGCCAAGATTGCACCGCCAGAATTTGGTCATCTTGCTTTTCCGCTCTGAAACCCAGCAAGGTTGATAACTGCGCAAAACTGCCGCGTAATAAATCTTTGCCGTCGGCCAATACCCACAGCACCGCCGAATGTTCGGCTTGATAGCGATGGACATACTCGGCAACCGTTTGCGTTTTGCCAACGCCGCCCAAACCGCTTAACGCCGTTGCCCGCTGAGGTTTGGCTGGCGCATCCGGCAACATGACTGGAATAACAGGCAGTTTGCGTTCCACAAATTCTGACAAGCAAGCCCGCATTTCGATGTTTTCTCAAGGGCCAAGCCCGTCTTTGCCAACCAACACGGCGGCGGCTTTGGTCGTCTGGATGATTGCTTCTAGTGCTTCTTGCCAAGGTTGCCCTGGTTGCAATTGGTCTTCATCTCGCCAAACCCGCAAGCCCCGCGCATTAAGCGCGTTTACCAATTCCCGCACGGTGGGTTTGTCTTGACTGTTATGGCTGATAAAAACGTCAAATTGTTCACTCATATTGCCACTATTCATTATTCTGTTCGAGCCACCATACGCACCAGTCGAGCCGATATAGCATCTCAACCATGCCCACCCAAACACAAAACCTTGCGGACGCGGGATTGCAAATCCCGTACGGCTCCAAGAGCGTTCGTCGTCCAATGCTTGGCGGAGCTTGGTTTCATGGGTTATTTCAACGGCCAGCGCAGGATTTGCCCGGCATCGGTGCCGACGATAATCAGCTTGCTTTACTTCCGCAGTCCTCCAGCAATTCTCATTTTGAGCCAAGGCGTTAAAATGGTACTCTGTCATTCCTGCCGGGAAGCAGGAATCCAGCGTCCAAGGATGGCAAACTACAGGGTACGGCAAGCTATCGTAAGCTTGAGGCTTCACGTCCCTGTGACTGGATTCCTGCATCCATGCTGGAATGACGGCGTTTTTTTTCCAAAATTGGAATTGCTGGCAGCCCTCTATTCCTCTTGCCTGATTAAGCTTGATTATCAGACAATACAGCTTGATTAAGCAAGGGGAACCGCATGAACGCCATTTTTCATCCTAGCCTGTATGAACAACTGATGGCCTTGCCGGAGCATGTCACCGGCGAACAAATCCCGTCCGGCTCCAAGGTCAACCGTTTTGTTGGGTTATTCCGCCGTGGTGCCATCTAGCGGAATACACCCTTCGCCATTCAATTTTGGAGTCAGTTTAATGCCAACCATCAGCATGTTTTACGGAATCATCGTTTCGATGTTTTTCGAGATTAACGACAGACATCACTTTCCACATGTCCATGTCCGTTATCAAGGGATGAAAGCCTCTATTGCGATAGACGATGGTGCTTTACTGGCCGGGGAAATCCCCGTTCGGCAGCTTCGCATGGTGCAAGTGTGGATTGACCTGCACAGAGATGAATTGCTTGCCGACTGGGAGTTAGCGACTGCCGGTGAAACACCTTTCCGTATTGATCCACTCAAATGAGGCCGCAATCATGGGAATATTACTCGACGTGATCAATGTCCAAGCACAGCCGGGGCATCAGTTAGTGATAAAGTTTGAGAACGGCGAGCTTCGTCGTTTCGATATGTCCCCTCACATGAATCAAAAACCTTGGGCTAGATTAAAAAATTCCCCCTTGTTTTTTCGGGCCAGAGTGGAGAATGGCACAGTGGTTTGGCCCGGAGAGATCGACATCGACCCGGAGACACTCTACGAATTGTCCGAACTTATTGAACCCGTTCATTAAACCCCTGCTAAACCGGAATCAATCTAACCAATATACAGTGTTTTTAATATCACACGTTACTTGTTATGTTATACTTTTTTGCAAAGCAATTCACACACAGGATGGTTTGATTGAGTTTCCTTTATTATTTTCCTTTGTTAAGATACAGTATTCTCAACATCAAAGAGTTACTTGATAGCTAGAATGAAAGGGTAAGATATTCCGTTAACTTGAAACGTTAGCTGAATATCCTTTATTAGGTATACTTTAAAGATGAAAATGCTGTAATTAAGCAAGGGGAACCGCATGAACGCCATTTTGCATCCTAGCCTGTATGAACAACTGATGGCCTTGCCGGAGCATGTCACCGGCGAAATTCTTAATGGCCAGTTATATGCGATGCCGCGCCCAAGCGGACGGCATGGCTTGGTCGCCAGTTCTTTGAATGTTGACTTGGGCGGGCCATTTGGCTTTGGCCGGGGCGGGCCGGGTGGCTGGTGGATCATCCAAGAGCCGGAGGTGCATTTCCTCCGCGATGTGGAAGTCGCCGTGCCGGATTTGGCCGGATGGCGGCGCGAACGGATGCCGTCCATCCCGGAAGGCCACCGTTTCGAGGTGGCCCCCGATTGGCTCTGCGAAATCCTGTCGCCGTCCACGGCAAAGAAAGACCGTGTGGTGAAACTGCCCCTCTATGCCCATTATGGCGTGGCGCATGTCTGGATCGTGGACCCGGCGGCGCAAACCTTGGAAGCCTTTGAATTGCGCGAAGGCCAGTGGACGCTTATCAGTACCTTGAAGGAAGACGACACGGTCGCCGTGCCGCCGTTTAACGCAGTGGCTTTTTCATTGGCGGATTTGTGGGCGTAGGGTGTCCTTCAACAAAATAGCATGAGACGCATGGAAATATCTTTATGTACAGCATTTTCATCTTTAAAACATATCTAATAAAGGATATTCAGCTAACGTTTCAAGTTAACTGAATATCTTGCCCTTTCATTCCAGCTATCAAGTAACTCTTTGATGTTAAAACGCTGTAAACAAGTAAACAATCGCAGCGTATCGGCCTAGCTTTCCCAAGGCGATGGCTAACAGCGATGCCAGGAAGGACATTCTGAGCCAGCCCGCCGCAAAGCAAAACCCATCGCCCACTAGCGGCAGCCAGGACAGCAACAAGATGGGCACACCAAAGCGGCGCACGGTTTGGACCGCTTTGCGCTGCTTTTCATCTACCAATTTATCGAGTGGATAGTGGCGGGCCGCCCAAACTCCCAGCAACCAAGTAGTCAGCGCCCCCAAGGTATTGCCCACGGTCGCGACAAGCAACAACAGGCCGGTCGGAATTTCAGCCTGATTAAGCAGATAGGCCAGCATTAGCTCCGAGCCGCCCGGTGCCAGGGTCGATGAAACGAACGCGCTGAGGAACATCCCCCAGATGCCCAGCGTTGCAAAGTCCATTATTGCAACATATTAATAGAAACGCCCCAATGTAAAGAACACCCCATCCAAAAGCCAAGCTGTTGCTTGGCGCTCCCAGCAGGAACGCCAAGCACCAGCTTGGCAAGGTGATTTGCGGAGGGATTGTTCATGATTTTCGTGGACAATTCATTCCTGTATGCGCATTGCTTTGCAAAAAAGATATAACCAAACAAGTAACTCTTCGATATTAAAAACGCTGTAACATCGGCCACTGACTTTTACTTTGCGTCGTTGCGTGGCTGCGTGAGACTTTCTTTTTGCGCCAATACCAAATAAATCTGATGCAATGCTTCGACTTGATCCTGTATTTGCTCAATGCTACCTGTGTTTTCGATGACATCGTTTGCCGCGGCGAGCTTCTCCTCGCGGCTGGTCTGGACTCGTATGATACGCTCGATGGCTGCGTCGTCCAGCCCGTCCCGTTGCCTAACGCGTTCGTGTTGCTGGTCTGGACGGCAGTCGACGACAAGTATCCTGTCCACGAAACTCCGCCGTCCAGTTTCTAGCAACAGTGGGATGGCCATTAGGCAATACGGATATGCCAACTCCCCCGCCTGATCATGCAGAGCCTGATAGACCAAAGGATGGATAATAGCCTCAAGGGTTAGCCTGTCTGCGGCATTTGCGAATACCCGGTCACGCAGCCTCTTTCTGTTGATCCAGCCATGCTCCAAAAGACTCTCACCGAATGCAGTAATCACTGCGGCAAAACCTGCTTGGCCGGGTTCCATTATGGCATGTGCAATTTGATCCGCATCAAGAACGGGAACCCCCTTCTCGGCAAACAGGCCGGCCACGGTGCTCTTGCCACAGCCAACACCACCGGTCAAACCGACTCTCAGCATCTTTAATGAATTCCCGCCAGGCGAAAATAGAGTGACGTTATCTCGTCCCCCCACAACATAGCGATCCATCCGGCCAAGCCCAGATAAGGCCCGAAAGGAATGGGGGTGTAGCGATCCTGTTTAAACAAGGCAATCATCAACCCCCCCGCGATGGATCCGACCAAAGACGAGAGCAAGGCAATCAACAACAGGCTTTGCCAGCCCAGCCATGCTCCTAACATGGCCAATAGTTTGAAATCGCCATACCCCATGCCTTCCTTGCCTGTGACCAATTTAAATACCTGGAAAACCAGCCATAAGCTCATGTAACCGGCTATGGCCCCGACTATGCTTGCATGGCTATCGGTGTAAACACCAAACAGACTGATGAAAAGACCCAACCATATGAAAGGCAGCACAATCACATCGGGGAGTAAGCGCACGTCAAAATCAATTGCCGACAGACAGATCAAGCTCCAGCTTAGCGCCAGTCCCCATACGGTCTGCCATGTCGGGCCAAACTTCCAGGCTACTATCAGCGAAACCAGTGCGGTGATTGTCTCGATTATCGGGTATCGCAACGAAATTTTAGCTTTGCATTGCGAACATTGGCCTCTGAGCAACAGATAACTAATAACCGGGATGTTTTCATGGGCGCGGATGGAATGCTGGCAATGCGGGCAATGGGAATGGGGAAAAATCAAATTAAATTTAGGCTGTGATTCCTCTAACGAGGTTTTCTTACTAAGAAATTCCTCACATTCACTCCGCCATGACTTTTCCAGCATGATCGGCAAGCGATGAACCACCACGTTAAGGAAACTCCCCACAGCCAAGCCAACCATCGTGATGAAAGAAAGAAAATATGCAGAATTTTCAGTTTGAAGTAGCATTTGTAAAGTGTTCACCGGACTAGTGTTTCCTTTATTGACTTAGACGACAGAACCCAGCTTAAATATAGGCAAATACATAGCGATGATCAAGCCTCCGACTATTATGCCCAATACTGACATAATTAACGGTTCAAGCAAACTGCTCAGGGAGTCCACGGCATTATCCACTTCCTCCTCATAGAAATCCGCAACCTTCGCCAACATACTGTCAAGTGCCCCCGACTCCTCGCCAATAGCCACCATCTGTATAACCATGTTTGGAAATATACCAACTTGCCGCATAGTCATTTGGAGCTGGTGGCCAGTAGCCACCTCATCACGCATAACCAGAACGGCATTGCCATATACGATGTTACCCGTGGCACCGGAGACTGACTGGAGTGCTTCCACCAAAGGAACACCGGCAGAAGACATGGTTGACAATGTGCGCGCAAACCGTGCGATGGCCGCCTTGCGTATGATCACCCCCACCACGGGAATGTTTAACATCAAACGGTCCAACCCTTGGTTGAATGCCTTGGACTTTCGTTTAAGATTGCCAAATATGAATCCCACACCCATCAGAACGGCCAGAACCATCCACCAATAGTGTTGCATGAACCGCGACATTGCCACTACCATTTGAGTGAAAGCGGGCAACTCCGCTCCGAATCCTTTGAACAAATCCTCAAATTGCGGGACTACGAAAATCAGCAGGACTGCCGTGACGATAAACGCCACTATCAAAACCGCTATAGGATAGGTGAGCGCCTTCTTTATTTTTGCCTTGATGGATTCGGTTTTTTCTTTGTACTCGGCAATTTTGTGCAGCAGGCCTTCCAGTACACCGGCCTGTTCGCCAGAATGCACAAGATTGCAGAATAAATCATCAAAATAGTCAGGATGCTTGCCTAGGGAATCTGCCAATGTGTTCCCCCCCTCCACATCCCCTTTGATTGTCATTAGCAATTCCTGCATCGATGGGTTTTCGTGCCCACGCCCCACAATGTCAAAAGCCTGTACCAAAGGCACACCCGCACTCAGCATTGTCGCAAGTTGCCGACTAAAAATAGCAATGTCTTTGGTTACGATTTTCTGCTTACGGGCTGCAAATAGCGGTTTTGATTTTTTTTTGATCCTAATGACTTTGAAACCTTGCCGCCGTAACTCCGCCCTAGCCAAAGTTTCCGAGCGCGAACTGATTTCATCTTTGATGCGCGAACCTGATTTATCCACGCCCTCCCAACTGAAGTTGATTAATTCTTGTTTTGCCATTGCTTATTGCCTAGCCCGTCTAATCTCTGGTTACCCGGTCAATTTCTTCCAAACTGGTAATTCCCGCCTTGACTTTCTTCAGACCAGATTCCCGCAAATCGGCTATGCCTTCCCGTTTGGCTTGCTCGGAGATTTGTAGCGCATTGCCCCCTTCCAAAATGATGCGGTTAATGCTTTCTGTAATCGGCAGAACCTGATAGATGCCTACCCGCCCCTTATACCCCTTAGTGCATTTATCACACCCTACGGGGCCATAGACAATGAAAGTCCCCAATTCATGTTCTCTGAACCCAGCGTCCAACAGCACTTCTGGGGGCAAATTCTCCACCTTTTTGCAATGCTCGCACAAGCGTCTTGCTAATCTCTGGGCCATGATGAGCAATACCGATGAAGCTATGTTAAATGAGGGTATCCCCATTTGCATTAGGCGATTCAATGTTTGCGGCGCATCATTGGTGTGCAAAGTGGACAACACCAAATGGCCCGTCTGTGCGGCCTTCACTGCGATTTCCGCTGTTTCCAAGTCGCGCACCTCACCAACCATGATAATATCAGGGTCTTGGCGTAAGAAAGCTCGCAAGGCTTCGGCAAAAGTCAGTCCTGTCTTGACATTGACATTCACTTGATTAATTCCCGCAACGGTGATTTCCACCGGATCTTCCGCCGTTGAAATGTTAACGTCCGGCTGATTAAGTATATTTAGCGCGGTATAAAGTGTAACAGTTTTGCCACTGCCTGTAGGCCCAGTAACCAATATCATCCCATACGGTTTGCTGATGGCTTTTAGAAAGGCTTCCTGCTGTTCTGGTTCGAAACCTAATCTTTCAATCCCAATTTGGGCACTGCTAGGGTCCAGAATTCGCAGTACCACTTTTTCCCCGAACAAAGTGGGGCAGGTATTCACACGAAAGTC
This sequence comes from uncultured Methylococcaceae bacterium, assembly GCA_903934875.1. Classification (GTDB taxonomy): domain Bacteria; phylum Pseudomonadota; class Gammaproteobacteria; order Methylococcales; family Methylococcaceae; genus Methylumidiphilus. The sequence continues at coordinate 21,883 of CAIZPP010000044.1, read as the reverse complement.
AATCGAGCGGGTTTTTGAAATCGCCATTTTTATACGTCCGTCCTGTGGAATGCGCCTTTCGGCAATATCCATTCTAGACATGACCTTTAAACGGGCAGAAAGACGGGATGCCAAGTTTGCCGGGGGAGTGGCAATTTCATGCAACATCCCGTCCTGCCGAAAACGGATGCGGAAGTATTTTTCATAGGGTTCGACATGGATATCCGAGGCACCTTTTTTGATTGCATCAAGCAATATCTTGTTGACAAAGCGGACGATGGGGGCATCGTCAATTTCACTGGTGTCAATGTCAGCCCCACGGGCCTCATCTTCCTCGCCGCTGGTCACTTGGAGGTTATCCAAATCTGCGTCCAGCAGATCCTTCATGGACGTATCAGCCGCTTCCAGCGCGTTTTCTATCGCGTGGGTAAGCTTGTCATCCTCCACCACAATGCTTTCTGTCGACAACCGAGTATTAAACTTGATCTCATCCAGAGCTTGGAAGCAAGTGGGGTCTGAGACCGCCAAAAAAAGCCGGTTGCCGCGCTTCAGCAGAGGCAATACATGGTGCTGCCTTATCAGCTTTTCATTGACCAGTTTGATGGGGAGATTGTTAAGGGCAATTGCGTTCAGATCGAACAATGGTAGCCCGAATTCTTTAGAAATCGTCCTGGCAAGGCTCAGACTGTCTAGAATTTTGTTTGCGACGAGGAAGCGCACTATAGGCATCCGCTTCTTGAGGGATTCCTCATAATGCACTTGCGCGTCCACTTCCGTAAGCAGACCCTCTTTCACCAAACTTCTAGCTAATCCGCTAAGGGGAAGTTTTGACGCGGCTATCGCCATAGTGTGTGTGGCCTAAAGAATGGTTAAATTTAGGATTGAAGATTGCAATGCCTTCGGCAATAACATGAGGGACCTCCAATTTTGGCACAGAACCGCCGATCTAAGAGCCAAGCTAGTGCTTGGCCTTCCCAGTGGGAGCGCCAAGCACCAGCTTGGCGAATGTATTGAGATTGTTCTTTCAATTTTAATTGAAAATGGCAAGGGTTAACACTTGTTTAGCCTGCCTTTCCTCAAGTGATGTGATTTTCTCTTCGATGCGCTTTTGAATTCGGTATCCACCTAGGCTGATTATCAGCAAAGACAATATAGCGGACACAACGAGCAACCAATTTACCTGTTGGAAATTTGAAATAAGCCAACCCGTATAGGTGTGTTGGGCTCTACATTCGATTGTCGGGCAACGCAAGAAGATGTTGCCCGACCTATACAGCTAGACGGCTTCGCCTATATAAAGCGATGCGCCAGCAGCGCTTTATAGCCAGTAAACAAAAATAAACAAGCCCAACCAGACTACGTCCACAAAATGCCAGTACCAAGCTGCCGCCTCGAAAGCAAAGTGGTGCTTGGCCGTGAAATGCCCTCTGATGCTACGGAACAGAACCACGGTCAGGAAAATCGCACCGATAGTCACATGCAATCCGTGGAATCCGGTCAGCATAAAAAAGGTTGAACCGTAAATCCCGGTGCCCAGAGTCAGGCCCATTTCAGAGTACGCTTCATGGTATTCGGTCGCCTGAAGCAACACGAATGAAAATCCCAGGATAACGGTGGCAATCAAACCCTTGATCAATTGCGCCCGGTTTTCCGCCAATAGCCCCCAATGCGCCCATGTCACGGTGGCCCCTGAACTCAGCAGGATCAGCGTGTTCAGTGCAGGCAAGCCCCACGCGCCCATGGGATGGAAGGTGCCGTCTTCCAATCCGCCTACATGCCCTGGGCCATTGTTTGGCCATACGGCAGTAAACCCTTGCCAAAGCAATTCTTTTGTCGAACCGTAGGAAAAAGAGCTATCACCGGCCAACCACGACTCCGACAACACCCGGGTATAGTAGAGAGCGCCAAAAAAAGCCGCGAAGAACATCACTTCTGAAAATATGAACCACATCATCCCCCAGCGGAAAGATATATCCACTTGGTGGTTGAAAATTCCGTTTTCACTTTCATTGATGACCGTCCCAAACCAGCCGAAAAGCATGGTCACTAGGATACCTAAGCCCACTATCATCATAGTGGAGCCGAAGCCGTGCCCGTTCAGGTAATTGGCGAAACCCGCCAATAGAGTCGATAGCCCAATGGACCCGAAAATCGGCCATTGTGCCTTGTGAGGTATGTAATAAGCGTCTTTGGTTGTACTTGCCATGAGGTTCCCCAGTTAATTCTTAATGGTTTGTGTTTTCTCGGTTTTGTCAAAAAACGTATAGGAGAGGGTCATCTCCTTGGTGTCCGCAGGAACCGTGGGGTCAACCACGAAGCGCACCGGCATCTTTCGCTCTTTGTGGGGTTCAAATTCCTGATCATAAAAGCAAAAACATTCAGTTTTTTTCAAGTAGGCAGAAGTCCAAGATGGCGAAATCGTCGGTATCGCACGCCCTATCAACTTCTTATCAGAAGTGTTTTCTGCGTAGAAATTAACCGTGTAATATTGCCCCGGATGGATTTTCAGCTTGCCGGTTTCGGCCCGAAAACGCAATGGCATCTGCCCGTTCACTACGGTGACAAATTCCAGGCTGATCTGCCTAGACTCATCCACCGATAAAGCTTGTTCGGCACTGGCCTCCTTCACCCTCCCACTGATGCCGAAAAAATTGCATACCGCATCATAATAGGGGGCAATGGCGAAGCCCATGCCAAACATCAACAAAGCGATGACCACCATCCGCCAAACTAGCCGGGCGTTGGCTTTTTGCAGTTCTTTTGCGTCCACTAAATTATCATGCCGATTTTGAAAGGACCACTTTAACAATCGAGAAAACGTAAAGCGAAATAGCGATTAACGCTATTATCGCTGCTAAAATAAGGTTTTTTTTGCGCGTATCCATCGTGTGTGCCGCCTACCCCGCCCCGTTAGGATTTGGTAAAAAACAACTTCTCGAAAACCTGCCTAGGAAATAGTGCGCTAACTCCATCCACAGACTCACAGCAGAGAAATTGTTCCCGACCATCTCCTTAAGGGGCGGGAATGGGCCTATAAAGTTCAATGCAGGTCTGAAATCAGTGCCTGAGCAGGCGCTTCCGTCCAACTGTGGTACGGTGGCGGAGACGGCAAATGCCACTCCAAGCCATGCGCTTCCGCACCTTCCCAGACTTCGCTGCTTGCCTTCTCGCCGCCTTGTATGGCTTTGTAGATGACGTAGGCGAAAATCAACTGGGAGAAACCGAACACAAACGCACCCACGCTGGACATCGCATTGAATTCTGCAAACTGCACGGCATAATCGGGGATGCGGCGCGGCATACCGGCCAAACCGACGAAATGCTGAGGGAAGAAGCAGATGTTGACGGAAATCGTCGTCAACCAGAAATGCAACTTGCCAAGACGCTCATCGTACATATGGCCTGTCCACTTGGGCAACCAATAGTAGGTGGCAGCGAACAGTGCGAACACCGCGCCCGGTACTAGTACATAATGGAAATGGGCGACAATGAAATAAGTGTCGTGGTATTGCAAGTCGGCCGGCGAAATGGACATCATCAACCCGGTGAAACCGCCCATGGTGAACAGAACCACGAATGCGATGGCGTACAGCATCGGGGTTTCAAAAGTCATCGCGCCCTTCCACATGGTTGCCAACCAATTAAACACCTTCACCCCGGTGGGAACGGCGATGAGCATGGTGGCGTAGGTGAAGTAGAGTTCACCGGCTAGAGGCATGCCAACGGTGTACTGGTGGTGTGCCCATACGATGAAGGACAACAAACCGATGGAGGCCGTCGCATAAACCATTGAAGAATACCCAAACAACGGTTTGCGTGAGAAAGTCGGGATGATGGAGGAAATGATGCCGAAGGACGGAAGGATCAGAATGTAAACTTCCGGGTGTCCGAAGAACCAGAACAAATGCTGGTACAGCACCGGGTCGCCGCCACCTGCCGCATTGAAAAAGCTAGTGCCGAAAAACTTGTCGGTCAACAACATGGTCACGGCACCGGCAAACACAGGCATCACCGCGATCAACAGGAACGCCGTAATGACCCAAGTCCACACGAACAAGGGTAATTTCATCATCGTCATGCCCGGTGCACGCATATTGAACACGGTAACGATGATATTGATAGCCGCCATAATGGAGGACATGCCCAATAAATGGACAGTGAAGACCGTAAATGGCAGTGCATGTCCTGTTTGCAACACCAAAGGCGGATAGAGCGTCCAACCGGCCGCCGCCGCACCACCGTCCATGAACAAGGTGCTGGCAAGCATCACAAATGAGAACGGCAGAAGCCAGAAACTCCAGTTGTTCATCCGTGGCAGTGCCATGTCAGGCGCACCGATCATCATCGGTATCATCCAGTTGGCAAGTCCGGCAAAGGCTGGCATTACCGCGCCGAAAACCATGATCAAGGCATGGAGCGTCGTCATCTGGTTGAAGAAATGCGGGTCTACGTATTGCAGGCCCGGCTCAAAAAGCTCCGCACGAATAACCAGCGCCATCGCGCCACCCACGAAAAACATAATCAGGCCGGTAATCAGATACAGCGTGCCGATGTCTTTGTGGTTAGTAGTCGTCACCCAGCGCATAAATCCCTTAGCGGGACCATGATCGTGATGATCATGGGCGTGGGTATCGTCATGAGTTGTTACTGACATTGTCATTTACCTCAAATGCTCTAAATATTATTTGTAAGCCTGGATATCGGCAGGTTGAATCGAGTCGCCCTTGTTGTTGCCAAACCCGTTACGCTGGTAAGTCACTACTGCTGCGGCCTCGACATCGCTCAAATGCTCCTTGAACGCAGGCATGGCCGCTTTGCCGTGTAACACTAGTTTCACATGGTCAGCCAAGGGGCCTAAGGCCACTTTGCTGCCTTTGATGGCGGGAAACACACTCGGCACTCCTTCGCCTTCCAAACCATGGCAAGCGGCGCAGTTTGAGGCATAGACTTCCTTGCCCTTCGCCACCAGTTCATCCAATGACAACGGCTTGCTGGCATCGGCTTTGCCTGCGTCTTGCTTGGCCTTCTCCGCAGCAACCCATTGCTTATACTCATCTTCGGTTTTTACGATGACGACAATCGGCATAAAACCGTGGTCTCTGCCGCACAATTCGGCACACTGTCCGCGATACACGCCGGGTGTTTCGACTTTGATCCAGCCGTCAGTGATGAAACCGGGTATGGCATCTTTCTTCCAACCAAATTCAGGAACCCACCAAGCATGCAACACATCGGCGGCAGTCAGCAGGATGCGGATTTTCTTATTGGCTGGAATCACCAAAGGTTTATCGACATTCAGCAGATAATGCTCCACCGTGGCCGGATCTATTTTCGAACCGAGTTGCCGGGCTTCGTTGCTCTTGGCGTCTAGAGAACTGAAAAAGTCGATGCCTTTGCCTTCACCTTCGGTCAGGTATTCATATCGCCACTTCCATTGATAACCTGTGACCTTGATGGTCATATCGGAGGCGCTAGTGTCATACACCTTAATCATGACCTTGGTGGCGGGAATCGCCATCGCAATCAATATCAGAAAAGGAATAATAGTCCAAACGATTTCCAACTTGGTATTTTCATGGAAGGTCGCGGGAACCACACCCTTAGACTTGCGGTGGTGGATCAAGGAATACACTAAAATCCCGTAGACTAGGATGCCTATGCCTACGCAGATCCAAAGTATCGTCATGTGCAGATCATGGATGTCATGGCTGTCGGGGGTCACGCCTGCCGGGAGGTTCAACGCACCCCATCCCACACCAGTGCCGCTGCCAGTTTCGGCATTCGCCACCCCCCATAACACCAGCCAAAAACCGGCCAGCAGTTGTAATGTTTTCTTCACGGAGCCCTCTCTTCTAAAGTACTTAAAAAAGCTTTTAATTATTTAACTATCCTGAACTCAACAGGAACTTCAACTCCCTAGCCAAAACCTGCCGCTCGGACTCTACCAAAAACCGCCCTATTTCAACTTCCTTGCCATGCAAGCTCAGTGTCAGGCGGCTAGGCCGCCCTCGAATAGGCGACTGTATCCAGTGCAGCATTACCCAAGCACGCTGGAACTTGTAGGTTTGCTCAGGGCGGTCGCGCCCCTTCTCCACCCTAACCAAGTCGTCGGTGATGGTGATAACCTCCCGCTCCCGACTCTGTCCAAGGCTAAGATGAAGGCAATAGGCCAACAGCACCCACTCCAACCCGGAGAACGGCAAAACCAGCCACGCCCCCAAGGCGGCAGAAAAACCGGCGACCGTTCCCATCAGTACACCACAAAATATAAGCAATATATACGCCTGCCCACGGGTCAAAGAGCCATTGGGCTTTAATACGATGGTTTTTTCGCCTGTATCCGCATCATGCTCAGACTCAACCATGATGTTACCCCCCCATCTTTAAGACGCATCAGCACAGGTCCAACCGCGCATAGCCTTCATACAACTAAACGGCAAAAACCTCCAGCGGAAACATCCAGAAACTTAAGCGTTTTTCCGCTTCCACATAACAGACCTTGCTGGGATAGGGAAATTTAACTTATACGGGCGGTCTAAGCAAGATTTCTTCGCGGCATTTCCTGAAAAAATCCTTTTCATTAAAGTACTTTGGCCTTAATCCATCCAATCTGGCACAATACGGCATGACACCTAGGCATGGTGATGAGAGCGCAGACTCCAAGGTTCTCAGGTTTTCCTCAAGGCAGGGGAAACCATCCTCTATGCAGTTGGCAATCCACCCCACACACGCCACACCGGAGCGGATGATCGCATCGTGGGTCAAGAAAGCATGGTTTAAGCATCCCAATCTGAACCCGACGACCATTATAACCGGCATTTGTAGGGCATAGGCCAATTGAGACACCTTTTCACTCTCATTGAGGGGAACCTCCCACCCCCCTATGCCTTCGACCAAAACGACATCGGCCATGCTTTCCAATTCCCGGCAATGCACCACTATGCTTCCAATATCAACGGTCTCGCCCGAATGCCGTGCGGCGATGTGGGGTGAAACTGCCTGCTCAAATGCGTAAATATTTAATTTCGCATAATTGACCGGAAAAGAAGCGTTTTCCATCAATAACAAGGCATCTTCGTTACGCAACTCTCCGTCTTGGCGAAAACAGCCGGATGCCACAGGCTTCATGCCGATGACAGACCAACTCTGGGCTTTAAAAAACCGCATCAGCGCGACGGTTGCCCAAGTCTTACCCACCCCTGTATCGGTGCCCGTGATGAAAAATCCGGCCATGCTCAAACACTCCCAACGATCATGTTGAGTTAAACGTTTCTGCTACGCGCCTGGCCATAGATGACTTCAAAACTGGCCTCAATGCGCCCCGGCGGCATGGCGGCGGCATAAGCTTCCAACATCTTGCGAAAAACTCCCTTGCCGGTCAGATGGCGGGGGCGGTTCATGGTGACATTGTGCGCTCCTAGGCTTTTGAGTTCGCACAATAACGCATAGACGCTGGAATAAGCAATGCCACAATGCTCGTTGTGGACCGATATGCAAGCAAAACTGGCATTGGTCAATGCTGTTTCGACGGCAAGCTTTGCGACGAAGGTATTCACATGAGTATAGTGATCGGCCTTGGTCCAAGCCTCCCGCAACTCCCACAAAGTCGCTTCGCCGAAAGTGCTGAATAACAGCAGACCGCCCGGACGCAGTACCCGATAGAGTTCCCCCATCACCGCAGACAGGTCCGTACACCATTGTAGCGCTAAATTAGAAAAAACCAGATCGACACTTGCATCCCTAAGCGGCAAAGTTTCAGCGTCACCGCAGATGCGGCTGACTTTTTCCGGCAAGCCCTGACGCTGTTTAATCGTGCTTAACATTCCTTCGGCGATATCCAAGGCAATCATATCCGCAGCGGGGAAACGATTCCCCAGAAGGGCAGTGCAATAGCCCGTGCCTGCACCTAGATCAAGGATGGTTCCCGGTGAAAAGACAGCATCAGGCAAACGCTCTAATAACCCTTCCCCCGCCTGACGCTGCAAAGCGGCTACGCGGTCATAACCCGCCGCCGCCCGGCTGAACGACCTTCCGACCCAGAGTTTGTCAATCATTATGGCGTTGCCAGAAATCAGTGAGCAGCGTGAGGCACTCGTCGGCATGGGATAGGAAGGGCGTGTGTGCCGCACCCTCAATAATTTGCAATTCAGCCCCGCATGACAATGCCTGCATGGCCTGGCCGACCGCAGGCTTCACCATGCGATCGCGGCTACCCAACAATAACAACAAAGGCATTCGCAATTCGGGTAGCAAGTCCCGCAAATCGCCTGTGCACAAAATATCCAGGCCAGCCTGCAAAGCCGCCTCATCGGGTTCTTCGCATTCGGTCACATGGGCTTTCAAATCCCGCAGCACCGCACGGGCGTGTTCCAGGCCCATCGTTTGCAGCCCTAAAAACTGCATTAATGTATGATGATAATCAGCCCGCAGGTCTGCCGCAAAACCGCTCAACAGCGGAAGATCCATCGCGCAAGGCCAGCCATCGCATTGGGAAAAGCGGGCATTGCCCGCCATCATCGCCAGACTCGCCAAGCGTTCGGGTGAGTGTCCGGCCACCTGCAAGGAAATTGTCGCCCCCAATGACCATCCCAACCAATGCGCCCGCTCCGGGGCTATCTCCAACAAGGCTTTCCCTGCCCCCTCCAAGCTGAAATCAGCTATCATGCCGCTACGTCCGTGGCCCGGAAGGTCGATTAGGGTAATGCGGAAACAATCCGCAAGCCTATGCGCAAAAACTCGCCATACCCCCGAGTGCATACCCCAGCCATGCACCATCACCACGTCCGGGCCGGTGCCGAAGGTTTCGGAGTACAGAACTCCATTTTGTCTAATTGGCATTTTCAAGTCAGCGTTTCCAACCCAGAGTTTTCAACATCAAAAGTTATAGTATTAGGTTTTATGGTATTGCAGATTTTTCTGTGAATCAACTCGAAATAAATACAATGCAGTTTCAAACACATCAGCACGTTGTAAAATATAATCAGGGTTATTTAGAAAATGCTCTAACGCGCTCACTAGTTGAATTTTGCCAATTTTATACACTTTTGCCAGTACCCATGTAAATTCTACTTGCACTATTTGATTGATATAAACTTGTTGGGCGTTTTTTACTAGTTCGCGAGCTATTCTTGTTTGCTCTGGTTGCCCAGTATCGTCAACAATCACGCGAACAAGTACATTGGTATCTATCGCTATCACTAATTGCTCCAGCTATAATTCCTTCTTCAATCTCTGCCAAGCTAGCAGTAATGGGTGTTTTAATCAAACCAAATGCGGATGTAATATCCAGTGTCTCATCATGACTTTCTAACGGCTGCTGTGTTTCGATAATATGGCATTGATTTTCAGGCAGCAACTTTAAAAAGTTAAGCACTTGCATGTAGATTGTTTCGTCTATCTCTAATAACAACGTTTTCATAATTTAACCGTTTAAAACTCATATGCTTGTCTGAAATTGGTTGGTGGGTTTTTTAACGCGTTTGTTCTTGCAATTCAGCCAAGGTCGGGCAACAGCTTCACCGTTGCCCGACATTCGGATTGTCGGGCACAACGTAAAAAGACGCACCCGACCTACTGGCTGTTGCATTTCATAACCAGTAAAAGCCTCAAGTAAAAAACACAAAGGGAAAAAGTTCAAAGAGCAAAGGAAATTAGTCCTGGGCAAGACGAAAACCGATATAGTCGTACCGGTTGCCTGTGTAGTCCCAGCTGCGGCCGGCCGAGCGGAGCAGGCCCGGTCCGCTGTCCCAAGACCCCCCGCGAATCACCCGCCGGGGCCAGCTCCTAAGCACTGAGTCATCAACACATGCGTTTTCTCTACCTGCATAACTATCTGTATAAATCGAGCAAGTCCATTCCCACACATTGCCATGCATATCATACAGCCCCCAAGGGTTGGCCGGATAGCTGCCGACCGGTCTTGTTTTTGCCAAATAAACGCCTGTCTTAGCACAGTCCTTGTAAGCAACATTGCCATCATAATTGGCTAGGTCAGTGGTGATGCAAGCGCCGGTTGAAAAGGCAGTTACCGTCCCGGCGCGCGCTGCATACTCCCATTCCGCCTCGGTGGGCAAACGATAATGTCGCCCCGTTAGCCGGTTCAGCTTGGCAATGAACGCTTGAACATCGTCATAACTGACCCGATCCACCGGGCAGCCAGGTCCACATTCCGAGAAGTGCGAGGGGTTGGAACCCATGACTGCCGTCCATTCGGCTTGGGTAATCTCATATTTCCCTAATTTGAATGCCGCTATATCCACTTTATGGCGAGGCTTTTCATCTGGCTCAGTTGATTCGGCTGCATCCGAACCCATCATGAAACTGCCAGCGGGTATATCAACCATTTCGGGACAGGTAGGGCAGTCTTTTGCACTTGCACCAGGCTTAGGCGGGTCTAGCGGTTTCGATTCATCACCCGAGCCGGTGCTTTGCAATGCACCCGGATGGCCTTGTTCCGCCGCCTTGCGGAACCACGCTTGAGCCGCCGCTTTATCTTGCGGGATGCCATTTCCGCTTGCAAACAATTTACCCAAAGAATACTCGGACTCGGCATATCCCGTGTTAGCCGCAGCGGTATACCAACTTGCAGCCTTGGCATAGTCTTGCTGGGTTTCATAGTGTTTGCCCAAAGCGGTGATGAGCGAAGGCGTTGCGGCAAAAACCAAACGCTCCACGGTTTTTGGCACCGACTTGTCGGCATCGGCAAAAGCCAGCACGGCAGCATCGGTTCGACCGGCATGGACTAGAAATTGTCCGGTCAAGGCTTGCTTTGCACCCCTCTCTAAATCCGGGTTTTCCCGGTCGATCACTTGCAAGGCAGCTTGGTAAAGCTGTGCTGGGGCATTCAATGTCTTGGTCTTTTCAGCCCAGTCTTGCAATTGCTGTTGGTGGAAAGCCTTCCAATCCCCTTGCAAGCGGATACTAACGCGGATGAGGGAGTCTGTATGCTTAGTACTCTGTATCTCAAAGGCGTATTCCTTACGCTCCGGGGCCAGCGCAATTAAAATCAGACGCAAGGATTTGGATTCCCCAGCGTTGATGGAACGATTTTCATCATCGTCTAAGTTGGTGTAAAAGACATCGTGGGGGAAGCTCGGCAATCGAAATTGTTCAGGTTCGTTACCCATATTCATGAGATGAGACAAATGCTTTTTCTCCGGCGGTTTTAGATAGATGACATGGGTATTGTCCGCTTGGACTTCATCGACATCATCCAAAACCAATGATTTTGCCTCGGCGGGTTGTTGCGGGTGGCCGACATCAGTGGCAGCAGGCACTCTCACATCGACATCACCTAAAGTTAATTTGACTATTACCACTACGACAGCAGCCAAAATGACGAATGCCAGTGTCATCAGTGCGATGAGCAAGATAGGCGGCTTATCACTCCCATAGGGTTGATTAATCTTAGGCACCACAGCAGCTTGAATCACATCCACGGGTGCTTTGTGCGGCGGGATGTAATGATTTATCAGCCTGCTGATGCCATCTGTAAACTCGTCGTGGCGCAAAGCCAAACCTTGAAAATCAAAAATTCCTTGCATGGCGCTTGGGCACTGTTGCCTAAGCTTGGCTATGTCCACCGACTCTTCAAACACTGGAACAATATTTCGACTGCGGTCCCTAGCAAGCGCAAACTCTCGCCGAATCCAATCTTCCGGATTGGAACAAGCATCCAAAGCCCCCGGCGTTACTAGCAGTAAAAAATGTGCGCGTTTTGGCACTTGCGTCAGAATTTGCTTGGCCCAATCACCCGCAGCAATATCATCCACATCAAGAAAGGCATCGTACCCACGGTGTGTGAGTTCTTGTTTGATCGAACGGGCAAAGGCCTTGCCTGCCGCATCGCGGTGATAGCTGATGAAAACAGTTTTTTCGCTCATGGTCGAACTAGCTTTTATCCCTCATTTTTCGTTAGGAGTTCCGATTTGCATTCATGTGCAGCGTTTTTATGTTCTAAAAGTTACTAAAAAAATAATGATAGGCAATGGCACAAGTATATGATTTAATGAAAGTCTGCGCAAATGCATAAGTTTTATCCAATAACCATTTGATATTAAAAACGCTGTATTGTGAGGTTAACCATGCATATCAACTTGTCCCAAGAAATGGAGAAGTACCTACAAAGCAAAGTTGGCACGGGACTTTACAGAAACGCGTCCGAAGTCGTCTGCGATGCCATCCGCCGTATGTGGGAAGAAGATGAAACGTTGAACACCCTACGCGCTGCCGTACAAGTCGGCGACGACCAGCTTAACCGTGGGGAAGGACTGGCCTATACGGCGGAACGGCTGGAAGCTATCACCGAAAAAGCCTTCGCCAACTCTCGCAACGGCAAAAAAGTAAATCCTGATGTCGCCCCCTAATGTGCCGGTGATTCTCTCCCCACAAGCGGAAGAGGATTTTGCCGACATACTGCAATACACAATTGAAACTTGGGGTGAAGCGCAGTTTTATGCCTACCGCACAATACTCAACAAGGCATTGTTAACGGTTCAGCAGCACCCGCAAATCGGACACAGTAGCCCGGAACTTTCCGCAGCACACCTGATATTTCCCGCTGGCCGGCATATCATCATCTATCGGGCTAACGATACCGCAGTGTATGTATCCCGCATCCTGCATGAGCATATGGACATAGGGCGGCACATTGCCTAATCCGCTTTAAAAATATCTATGTACAGCGTTTTCATCTTCAAAATATACCTAAAACTGATATTCAGTTAATTCTTCCGGTTAACCGAATAGCCTACGCTATTATACCCACTATCAAGTAACTCTTTGATGTTGAAAACGCTGTAATCAAATCCCCCCTCCAAAGCGGTACTGGAAAAGAATGCCAACGGTATCAAAACTGGTTCCGAAGCGGGTCACCACACCGGTGCTCCAATACAGCTTGGTTGAATAATTCCGGCTTAATGGTAACGCCAGCGTGGCACCGATGCGAGTATTCTCCTGCATGTCATTACTCTTTTTGCCATCAATGGTAGTATCCCCGCCTGCATAGAAAGTACCGTCCAACGCAGCCCAAATGCCATAAGGTAAACTATAGATGATATGGCTTTGCAGCGCATAGATAGGGTCTTGGGAACGGGTATGGGTGCCGAGAAACTCGTTATTATCGGTGTAGAAAGTTGCGTCGGCACTGAGTTCCAAGGTCAAATCCCCGAATCGCTTGGAGATTCCCAGCTCAGGCTTGACGGACCAACGGTTGCTGCCGATGTTGACCAGTTTTGAAGGTGTATATTCGCCGCCGGGTGCCGTCACCTGCACACTGGCACCGATGATGATATCCTGCTGATAGTCCTTGAATTCGTCCAGAGACAGCGCTGGGGCACCGTAGAGGTTGACGGAGAAGCGGAATCTCGGGTCACCGAACCCTGATGTCGTGCGATCCACTGACTGCCCTGCGAGCGTAGCGCTGCCCGCTAACCAAGAGGTAGGCTGAATCACATCGAACTTTCCTGAGAGTCCGAACACATCCAGAGAACGGGCATAGGCAAACACCGAACTGTTGGTTTGCAGTTTGGCGTTCTGCAACGGAATCGAAGGATCGGTGGATAAGCCACCTTGCGAGTAGCTGTAGCCTACAATCAAAAAATTGAGTCCGACCGGGGTATTGGCATAGGCTCTAGGTTCCAGGTCTTGCGCCTGTGCAACAGCAAGAATAGCAAAAAATCCGGCCAAGCTGGAGAAGAACCAAACAAAACGTGGCAAGGTACAATAGGCGTAAGCCGTAGTTCTAGCAACGTCTTTTTGTTGTTCGACAAAAAACGGCCTATGTGCCACTACCTCCTTAGGAGTCACGATTTTTGTCTTCATGTACAGCATTTTTATCTTACAAAGGATAATAATAAAGGAACCTCAATTAAACCATCTTGTGAGTATGTGCCTTGCAAAATGATATAACCTAAAAGTAACTCTCTGATGTTGAAAACGCTGTAGAAATGCTTAAAAAACTCATCGCTCCAATAAGGTAATTATTTTGTTTTTATAATCCCATACGCTGATATAACTTTTCAAAAACTGGTATCCCAACCATAATTCGTTCTTATTGCCAATTCTTAACTGAATATTGTGAATATCATTCAAAGCATGACCATTAAACATTAATTTCCTCAAGGTACAGGACAAATGAGGTTCATATCTTCCATAACTATAATCCTTTTTTTCCACACTCAAATACCCCTCATTTTCCAATCGGGTTTTCATATCTTGAGTTAGCGTTAAACTACCCGGATTGCCTGTATCAAATATACCAGTCACTTTTTGAGTGCCAATTAAAAATTCAAGCTCAGGTTTTCTGCCATCGTCTTTAGCAATAAAAGGCAATATGGCAATGATTCTATTATTGTCTATATAATGACTCAGGGATTTATCATTCTGTTTGAGTGAATGAAACTCTATAGTTTGGTCATCGTAATTGATGATGAATAAATAATCTTTATTAAAAGCATGACCCGTTATTCCTAAAAAACTTTTCACAACAGCATTTTCAATAAAATTGAAGTTGCTATGCGGCAGTGACTTTAGCTTAGCAAACTTTATTTGTTCCGTTAAATTGACAGACACAGGCTGATTTTGAGTATGCAAAACCAATAATTGCCCAGAACCAGTATAACCCTTTGACAGATAATTATCTTTGGCTAAAGGAATAAAATGATTATTGAGAAAAAAAGCAAAACTTGCCGCTGTATCAAACATGAATTTACCTTTCTTTTTGTTAACCTGACCATCTATAAAAATGTATCCATCAATCAGATGAAAAGGCAGAGTGAAATCCAATTTGTTCACCGAATAATTATTTGAACTGCTGATATTATCAACATTGCTTCCTCGTGCTTCTGCGTTCAGTGGTAATACTATAAAAAAGAATATTAAGGCAAGCGTTGATAAATATTTATTAAAATATTTTATCTTGTTGTTATTCATGCATTTATACAGCGTTTTCAACATCAAATAGTTACTTGATAGTGGGTATTTAAGAGCAGGTTATTCGGTTAACCTGAAGGGTTAACGGAATGTCTGTTTTATGTATATTTTTAAGATGAAAATGCTGTACATAAAGACATCCCAATGCTTCACATACCACTTCATAAATGCACCTGATTAGGAAGATTCTTCAATCTATTCCGATTCCGGCATGGACCGACTGAATCCAGATAGCAGGAATGCCTAAAGCCCCGCCATACATGGAGCCTAGGTTCTGGCGATTCATACCGGAACGATGGCGTTCTGGATTTTGCTGAAACATCTTCCTAATCTGGATGGTATGTGTGTTAATACATCGCAAGGAGTCCCGGTTTGTATTTATGTACAGCATTTTTATCTTAACAAAAAATAATAATAAAGGACACTCAATCAAACCATCGTGTGTGTATGTGCCTTCCAAAATGATATAACCTAATAGTAACTCTTTGATATTAAAAATGCTGTCGCTAATCAAAATTCAACCCCGCCAAAGCCTCCAACAAACGCTCCACATCGCTTTCCTGATGGGCGGCGGAAAGGGTTATGCGCAAGCGGGCGGTACCCTCCGGCACGGTTGGCGGACGGATGGCGGAAACCAGAAACCCCGCAGCAAGCAGGCTTTGGCTGGCTTGCACGGCTGCATGGTTATCGCCAACCAAAATGGGTTGGATCGGTGTGTCTGAAGCCAATAGATTAAGCCTAAGCTGTGCCGCGCCCAAGCGGAAGCGTTTAATCAACAAGCGTAGCTTGTCCCGCCGCCACGTTTCCGCTATCAGCAAACGCAGGCTGGCGCGTGTCGCCTCGGCCACTGCCGGAGGCAAGGCCGTAGTGTAAATGGCGGGACGGCAGGTCTGGATGAGATATTCGATCAAGTCTTCGCTACCGGCAACGAAAGCGCCAAACGTGCCGAAAGCCTTGCCCAGCGTACCCACCAGCACGGGAACGTCAGCCACCCCCAGCCCGAAATGCTCCACCACGCCGCGCCCGGTTGGCCCCACCACGCCCAAGCCGTGGGCATCATCGATCATCAGACTAGCGTTCGTCTGGCTTGCCAGCTTGGACAGTTCGGGCAAGGGAGCAAGATCGCCGTCCATGCTGAAAACCCCGTCACTGGCAATCAGCTTTACTGCCGCCGGGCATTCGGCCAATAAGCTCCGCAGGGCTTCTGCGTCGGCATGGGCATAGCGTTTCAGTCTGGCCCCAGAAAGCAAGCCCCCATCCAGCAAGGACGCATGGTTCAACCTATCCTCGAACACCCAGTCGCCGCGCCCGGCCAATGCCGCGATGACACCCAGGTTTGCCATATAGCCGGTGGAAAACAGCAAAGCCCGTTCCCGCCCGGTGAAATCCGCCAGTTCTTCTTCTAGGGCGTGATGTGGCGGGCTATGCCCCGTCACCCAATGGGATGCCCCGCTGCCCACACCGTACATATCCGCTCCACGCCGGAACGCCGCCACCACATCGGGGTGGTCGGCAAGCCCCAAATAATCATTGGAACAAAAATTCAGCACGGGGCGACCCTCCACAAGCGCCTGCGCCCCGTGTATTCTTTCCACGACGCGGCGGCGGCGGTAAAGCCCTAGCGCTTCAATCTCGGCCAAACGCTCGGCAAGCCAGTCGAGCCTCATGCGTGATGGGCTTCCTCTTTACCCCCCATGCGCAGGCCCAAACGCTGGAATAACTGCCGGTCACTATCGGCCAAGGGATTATCCGTCGTCAACAGTTTTATGCCATAAAAAATGGAATTGGCACCGGCCAGAAAGCATAAAGCCTGCATTTCATCGCTCATTTCCGTGCGTCCGGCAGACAGCCGCACCCGCGATTTAGGCATCAGGATGCGGGCAACGGCAATCGTGCGGACAAACACCAGAGGATCGAGCGTGGCGGTTTGGGCTAGGGGTGTGCCTTCCACGCGAACCAGCAGATTGATCGGCACGCTTTCCGGGTGCTGCGGCAGGTTAGCCAGTTCAATCAATAAATTGGCGCGGTCTTGAGCGCTCTCCCCCATGCCGATGATGCCACCGCAACAGACGTTGATCCCGGCCTCCCGCACCCGTTGCAAGGTATCCAAGCGGTCCTGATAGGTGCGCGTGCTGATAATCTCCGCATAATATTCTTGTGAGGTATCGAGATTGTGGTTGTAGTAATCCAAACCGGCCTGCTTCAAGCGCTGCGTCTGGCTGTCGGTCAACATGCCTAGCGTCACGCAGGTTTCCATCCCCAACGAGCGCACCCCCTCTATCATCGCCACTATCCGCTCGATATCGTGGTCGGCTGGACTGCGCCAAGCCGCTCCCATGCAGAAGCGTGCAGCGCCTTGTTGCTTGGCCCGGCGGGCCGCCTGCAATACTTCCTGCAAAGGGATCAGTTCCTCGCGTCCCAAACCGGTTTGGTAATGGGCGCTTTGCGGGCAATAGCCGCAATCCTCCGAACACGCCCCAGTCTTGATGCTCAGCAAACTGCTAATCTGCACTTCATTGGGGTCGAAGTGTGATCGATGCACCGTTTGGGCTTGGTACAGCAAGTCGCTGAACGGCAGCTTAAACAGGGACAGCACCTCCTGCAAACTCCAGTCATGGCGCAAGCCATCTTCAATATATTTTTTCCCGCACAAATTGGGGCTTGATTCTGCTAGCATGGGCTTGATATTCCGTAGGGATTCTATTCACTTCATTTGCATGAGATTGCATGAAGGATTTTTCTTCAGGCAAGCTGTCAACATCGAAGCAGATAAATTATGAACAACTGGCTAGACATTATACAGGATTGGCTGTTCCCGCCCACCTGTCTATTGTGTGGGGATGCGGGAACCGAAAGGCGCGACCTGTGCGCAGCCTGCGCCGAATCATTGCCCATCAACTTTCCGGCCTGCCCGCGATGCGCCCTGCCGCTGCCTGTTGCGACTGGCATACCCTGCGGCAACTGCCAAAAACACCCCCCCGCATACGACAGCAGCCTGGCCCTGTTCCGTTACGAAGAGCCGGTGCGCCACCTGATCCATGCGCTTAAATTCCACTCCCGTTATGCCTGCGCACGCTTGCTAGGAGACATGCTGGCCGACAGACTGGCTAATCTAGACGACAAGCCCGGCGTAATCATCCCCGTGCCGCTGCATCCTAGCCGCTACCGGCAACGCGGCTACAACCAATCGCTGGAAATCGCCCGCACGCTTGCGCACCGCCTTGAACTGCCGCTGGACTATCGAATTTGCACACGACTGGTTGCCACCCAAGCACAGACCGAGCTGACAGCCGAGCAACGGCGGCGCAATATAAAAAAAGCATTCGCTGTCACCAAACCATTGCCGTTTAGCCATGTGGCGATACTCGACGATGTGGTCACCACCGGCGCGACTGTCAATGAACTGGCGAAAGCTTTGCGCGAAGCGGGGGTCCAGCGGATTGACGTGTGGGCTTGTGCGCGGGCATAAGCCGGAACTCCTAGCGATGTAGTGGCGCAGAGGCCGCTTTTGTCGGTAAATAAAAACCTGTCGAACCATGCACGGCTTAACCGTCCACCCTTCGACAAGCTCAGGGCGAACGGTTAAGCCTTTGGAGAGAGGGTCCCGCCTTAAGTTAGCCGCCATTGGCATACATTTCTGAAAAGGGTATGTGAAGCATGGAAATATCTTTATGTTCAGCGTTTTCATCTTAAAAATATACCTAAAACAGACATTCCATTAACCCTTCAGGTTAGCCGAATAACCTACGCTATCATACCCACTATCAAGTAACTCACTGATGTTGAAAACGCTGTAGGAGCCGCCCATGCCACCCATCCATATCCTAGCCGATGACCGCGAAAGGCCGTCCTCGGTCATCGACGCGCTCAAGCAGCATGACGGAGTCGAAGTCACGCTAAGCCACCTGGAGTTGGGCGACTATCTATTGGATGATAGGCTATTATTCGAGCGCAAAACCATGCATGATTTCGCCGCATCACTCAAAGATGGCCGCTTGTTTGCGCAGGGCATCCGCCTCGCCGCCTCGCCCTTGCACAAGGCGATCATCTTGGAAGGCAACGCCCGCGACTTGGCAAGCTGCGGAATCGGGCGGGAGGCTCTGCAAGGGGCGCTGATCACCCTCACGCTGTTTCTCGGCATTCCCTTGCTACGCGCTGCGGACGCGCAAGAAACCGCGCGGCTGATGCTCTATGCAGATATCCAGTTTGACCGCATCGCCGAGCAGTCCGCACCAAGGCTGTTCGCCGGCAAACGCCCAAGGGGCAAGCGCAAAACCCAAATGCGGATACTCCAATCCCTCCCCGGCATAGGCCCGGGAATCGCCCACAGCCTGCTGGAACAATTTGGCAGCGTGTCAGCCATCCTCACCGCCGACGAGCCTGCACTGCAAGGCGTTGCGGGCATAGGGGCCGGACGGGCGAAGGCTATCCGCTGGGCGGTCAGCGAGCAGTTGGCGGAGTATGGAGGGAATGAATTCCCCAGAGCGTGGGAACCAGAGAAAAATGCGGTTCCTTGACTCCAGTGCAGACTAAGCTTCACTTACCCCATGCAACAGGTAACGCTTTAGTCTTCCATCTCGAGAATTTACCAACTACCCACTTCCAAACCCCGCAAACACCACCCTAACCCGCAAGCCCCCCGTCTCGCCATTTTGCAACTCGACCTTGGCCCCATGCCGGTCGGCCACAGTTTTGACGATGGCAAGACCCAAGCCGGTCCCTGGCTCCGTCGTCGCTTCACCACGGTAAAACCGGTCAAACACGCGGGACTGGTCCTTGATGGCTATGCCCGGCCCCGAATCGGCCACCTCAACGATAGCACTGCCGTCTTCTTGGCGGCGGACCGATACATCCACTTGCCCACCCGGTGGCGTATAGCGAACCGCATTCTCGACCAGATTGGCAAGGAGTATGCGCAACCCTTCGGTGTCGCCCATCACCAGTGCCTTTTCGTCAGCGGCGGCAAGCCCTAGATCAATGTCTTTGGCCCCGGCCAAGGCAACTTGGTCGCCAATCACGCTTCTGGCCAATTCGGCAAGCGAGACCGAAGCAAAGGGCTTGGCCGCCATGTCGGGGTCTTGCCGCGCCA
This sequence comes from uncultured Methylococcaceae bacterium, assembly GCA_903934875.1. GTDB lineage: Bacteria > Pseudomonadota > Gammaproteobacteria > Methylococcales > Methylococcaceae > Methylumidiphilus. The sequence goes on along the minus strand of CAIZPP010000044.1, from coordinate 1,884 downwards.
AGGTCAACAATTGCCTGACCGCATGTCCGGCGCGGTGGATGCCGGCTTGCAAATCTTCCAGCGCTACCTTGGCCTCCTCCTCCGTTTCGGCACGTTCCACCAGTTGGGCTTGCAGTTGCATCGCAGCGATGGGGGTGCGCAATTCGTGGGCGGCATCGGCGATGAACGCTTTTTGCGCGGCCAGGGCCTCTGCCAGCCTGGCGAGCAAATCGTTGAGGGAGCGCACTAGGGGAAGAACTTCCACGGGCGACTTCTGTTCCGGCAGAGGTTCCAATGCTTTGGGGCTGCGCGTGGCGACGGCCTTGGCGAGCCGGTTCAACGGGGCAAGCCCGCGGCTGACTAGAATCCAAATCAACACAGACAGCACCGGCAACAGCGCAAACAGCGGTATCAGCAAGTGCATGGCTGTACGTAGTGCCATTTGGTTGCGCACCTTCAACGGCTGGGCGACTTGGATTACCAGTGAATTCAATTTCGCCGCGAACACCCGCCAGTTTCCTTCTGGTGTCTGAATGGTGTTGTAGCCAATCTGCACCAAACCCGGCAAAGTCTTATGCGGATGCGAGTAATAGACGCGCACACCCTCCGGGCTCCACACTTGAATCACGAAATCGAAATCCTCCGCCACATCGCCCGTCGCCGGGGCAAAGGCGTTATGGAAGGCCTGGTCGCGCAGGGAAAGCGCCAATTGGCGCAATTGGTAATCAAACAGATCATCAACCTCCGCCAGCGTGGACCGGTAAATGACAAACGCGCCTAGCAGCAGCCCTAGGGAAATAGTCCCCAGCAGCGCGGCAAGCAATTGGCTGCGGATCGATTTCACTTAAATTTGGGGATCAAATAACCGACGCCGCGCACATTAACAATCCATTCCTGGCCAAGCTTGCGCCGCAAGGAATGGATGTAAACCTCCACTGTGTTGCTTTCCACCTCCTCCCCCCAACCGTAAATGCTCTCTTCCAACTGGCTGCGCGACAATGGAATTCCCGGTCGCTCCAACAAAGCGGCCAGCAAGGCATATTCACGCGCAGACAGGGTAATCGGTACGCCTCGCAAGTTGACCTCGTGGGAGACGGGGTTGACGGTAAGTTCGCCGTGCTCAATCAATGGCGCGGCCCTGCCCCCTTGCCGGCGGGACAGTGCGCGGATGCGGGCGCTCAATTCGTCCAAATCAAAGGGTTTGATCAAATAATCGTCCGCACCCGCATCCAAGCCCTTGACACGGTCGGCGACGGCATCCCTAGCCGTCAAAATCAACACGGGAATGGAATTTTTCTTGGCCCGCAGACCCGCCAAAATTTCCAACCCCGATTTGCGTGGAAGCCCCAAGTCAAGCAGAAGGAACTCATAGGTGCCATTGGCAAGCGAAAGTTCCGCAGCAACCCCGTCGCGCACCCAATCGACGGCATGTCCCTCCCGCTTCAGCCCGAGTTGCACACTCTTGCCTATCATCGTATCGTCTTCAACTAGCAATATGCGCACACCTGCTCCTAATATTCTATTGGTTCGGTTTGGTCAATTATGTTGACGCAAGATATCTGTCTTGCAGCGCTGTAAGCGTTCCCCCCCTCGCCCTGCGGGAGAGGGGCCGGGGGTGAGGGCAATTATAATACACTGATATTGAGTGCCCTAACCCTCTCAGGGCGAGGGGATTTCAGGCAGGGGTGAACGCTTACGCAGCGCTCACGTTAGCATGCAGTTCCTTGCCTATCCAGCAAAACAGTGTGAGCAGGCCGTTCATAACTGATGTTACGCAGTCATCGCTAGAGGATGGCAACTTGTGGAGTGCGGCGACTCGTCGCCGCTGGAGGCAAAACGCGGCGACGAGTCGCCGCACTCCACAACATCCGGGCTACAGCCTACACGGTTGCGTAACATCAGTTA
>CAIZPP010000043.1 GCA_903934875.1 uncultured Methylococcaceae bacterium | reverse complement strand
CGCACTCCACAACATCCGGGCTACAGCCTACACGGTTGCGTAACATCAGTTCTTAACAAAGAAAAAACGCTGTACATAAATGCAAATCTGGACTCCTAGCGATGTAGTGGTACATAAACCGTTGTTTGCCGGGCAACAAAATGACCTTGCCAGAACTACGGCTTACGCCTGTTGCGCCTTACCGCGTTGAGGGTAGCCCATAAGTGCATTATTATACGCGTTTAAATGATTGGTTGGCATACATTCCTGAAAAAGGTACGTGAAGCATGAAGAAATATTTATGTACAGCGTTTTCATCTTAAAAATATACCTTAAACAGACATTCCATTAACCCTTCAAGTTAACCGAATAACCTGTGCTTACATACCCACTATCAAGTAACTCTTTGATGTTGAAAATGCTGTAACTATGCCTAAAAATAGCCCCCCCATCAACACAGACGGTTTAGCGGCAGCTATCAAGCAATGGGGCCAGGAACTAGGCTTCCAGCAAGTCGGCATTGCCGATATCGATGTATCCAATGCCGAGAACCACCTAAATGCTTGGCTACAGGCTGGCTTTCACGGCGAGATGGAGTACATGCAACGCCACGGCAGTAAACGCAGCCACCCGGAGGAATTGGTTCCTGGAACCATCACAGTCATTAGCGCCCGCCTGGATTACCTGCCCGAAGGCCGCGTGTCAATGCGGGGACAGTTGGAAAACCCACTGGACGCTTACATCTCCCGTTACGCCTTGGGGCGGGACTACCACAAGCTGATGCGTAGCCGCCTGCAACGACTGGCCTCGCGCATCGAGGCTGAAATCGGGCCATTCAAGTACAGGGTTTTCAGCGACAGCGCCCCCGTTTTAGAAAAAGCCCTGGCTTCCAAAGCCGGCCTGGGCTGGATCGGCAAGCATTCCAACCTAATCCATCGGGAAGCGGGATCGTGGTTTTTCCTGGGCGAAATTTACACCGACCTCGGCCTGCCCATCGACTCACCGGTTAAGGAAAACTGCGGAACCTGCACCGCCTGCCTAGGCATATGCCCGACACGGGCCATTGTCGCCCCCTACCGGGTGGATGCCCGCCGTTGCATATCCTATCTTACCATCGAACTTCACGGGTCTATACCCGCAGAATTCCGGCATGCTTTGGGCAACCGCATTTACGGTTGCGACGATTGCCAGATCATTTGCCCTTGGAACCGCTTCGCCCGGCAAACCCTAGAGACAGATTTTTTGCCCCGCTTTGGATTGGCGACGGCGCAATTGCTCGAATTGTTTGGCTGGGATGAGGAAACCTTTCTGCGCAGAACGGAGGGATCGGCCATTCGGCGCTTGGGCTTTGAGCGCTGGCTGCGCAACCTCGCCGTGGCTTTGGGTAACGCACCTGCCAGCACTGAAGTCCGTGCAGCATTGCAAACTCGGGAAAGCTACCCTTCCGCCTTGATCCGAGAGCATGTGCAATGGGCATTGGATCGTCATCAGCATGAAAGTACGGCATCCACATAGGTTACCGTGCGAGACTATTCTCCATCAAACCATTCAATCCGGTCGTATATCTCCAGTAAGGGCAAACGGCATCCAATGGAAGCAAGTTCAAGATTGGCTTGCAAGCCCTCGATTCCGGCATAAAGCCATATTCCGCCGACTTGCCGTTGGAAGTGTTCGACTAAGGGCTTATCCGTTGATAGCAGCACATAATCAGACAAGGTTTCTAGGTGGGTACGATAGCGCAGGAATTTGTTCCCACGGTCAAAGGCTTCGGTGCTAGGCGAGAGAACCTCAAAAATGACCGTTGGGTTAAGCAACACGTCACGGTGTTGGTCGTCAAACCGGGGTTCGCCACAAACCACGGAGGCATCGGCATAGGAAAACATTCCCGTGTGCTGGCCTTGCCGCATTGCTCCACTTCGTAATTTAGCTCCTACAGCGCTTTTAATATCAATTTAGGTAACTGATGTTACGCAGAGGCCCCTGCGCTGTTACCGGCAAAGGATTGCTGACCTGAGGCGTTTCGTTTTGGAGTGTCAAGGCCTGCCTTGACAGGCAAAGCAGGCTTTGCCACTCCATGCGTAACATCAGTTAGGTAACTGATGTTACGTAGTCATCGCTAGAGGATGGCAACTTGTGGAGTG
>CAIZPP010000042.1 GCA_903934875.1 uncultured Methylococcaceae bacterium | reverse complement strand
CTTTCATTCCCTGTGGTGTTGGCCAAGCAAGTCTTTACAAACAAAGACGGAAGCATCGGTATCCTTTATCTGGCGACGAGCGACCTCCTGCTCGACTACGGCCGCATCACGACAATCTACAAAAAAAGGTGGAACGTCGAGGTCTTTCATAAATCAATCAAATCCAACACCGGGCTGGCCCACTCGCCGACCCATACCGTCAGGACGCAAAGCAACCACTTTTTCGCGTCCATCTATGCGTTTTACAAACTTGAACTACTCAAGATCAAGCATCAACTTAACCATTTCGCGCTCAGGAGCAAACTTTACATCAAAGCCCTACAAGCCAGTTTCGCCGAGCTTCAACGGCTCACTGCGTAACATCAGCCGTCTAATTACAAACAATGCGGTGACAACTGCCCGGTTGAAGGAGTCAGTTTCCATGATGTTCAAGAGTTCATCAAAAAGCTCAACGCGAAGACCGGCCAGACTTACCGCCTGCCCACCGAAGCGGAATGGGAATATGCCTGCCGTAGCGGCGGGAAAACGCAGAAGTATTGCGGTGGAAACGACGTGGACGCGCTGGCTTGGTATTCCAGCAATTCCGGCAATACAACCCATCCGGTTGGCGGCAAGTTAGCCAATAGTTTGGGTTTATTCAATATGTCCGGTAATGTTTGGGAATGGACTTGCTCGGTCTATGAAGCAAAGTACGCGGGTGGTGAGCAACAATGTTTAAGCAATAATGATGCCACAAGCCGCCGGGCGGTTCGCGGCGGGGCGTGGTTCCACTTACCGCTGTACGTGCGTTCCGCCATCCGTCATAGGTACTATCCGGCGGACCGCAGCCACAACCTCGGCTTCCGCCGTGCCCAGGACTAATTGCCTTTATTCTTTGCTCTTTTTCCTTTTCTTTTTTTCTTTTTACCTTTTCCGGCGAAGCCGGCGATTTTTTTTGCTCCTTCCCAAGCTACTGCTTCCCTAACCACGGCAAGCTAGAGCTTGAAAATTAGGGCTCCCAAGCTGGAGCTTGGGAACCAGCACAACCGAATATTTGCTATTTATCTGGATTGGGTTCCAGCCTATTGTGCTGACTAGGATTTGCCGCCGGTTCCGGCTGGCTCATATCTGAAATCGCTTTCGATTTAGTAGCGCCCTGATTTTGAATCAGGATGTTCGTGTGCGCGTGTTTGCCGACATCTCCAGGTACCGCCTTGCTGCTATCGGGAACGTAAACATGCACAGGAGGAACATAAGGCGAAACACTCTGGGAATCCACCTCGCCCGGTTCCTTTGCGCCTGGAGTCTGCGTATTGTCCGCAGCGAAAACCAACGAGGACAAAGCCAATGCGGGTACTACGAAAACACCGCTAGCAATAGTGCGAAACGCAAGCTTAAATACTCTCATTTTCCCACCCCTCAATGAAATGTTGACAATGATAGGGCTTACGCAAAGCACCGTTCGTGCTGGGCCCTGAGCTTGTCGAAGGGTCGATGCATGAAGGGGCTTTGCAAGTGCCGTTCACCCCCTCGACAGGCTCAGGGCGAACGGTGTTGGCAGACGTTTTTGCGTAAGTCCTAAATGAGAGGCCTAGTGGAACCCTGTCCTCTCAAGTATGCCGCTATTTAGCCTTACTTGCCAAGCTTGCCGCGTGGACTGCCAACTCCTGTGCAGTAGTCCCACCCGGCTGTCGCACTGGCACCGTTGCTACCGGTGGTGACATCGTAGAAGTTCGTTTTATAGTCACTGTAAGTCAACAACTGGGCATACAACAAATTGTTCTCAGCGTTGGTATAAGAGCCGCCACCAGAAGGCGCTACGCCTAAGCGGTTGTTCGAATTGTTGATGATGCCAGCCAACGATGGCGCCGACACACTGGTTCCACCCACCACATACCAAGAGCCATTGTAGAGGACCGACACTCCGCTGGCTGGGTCAGCATTGAAGGATATGTCCGGGGTTTTGCGGGCAGATTGTCCGAACAGCGGGTACTGAAAGGCTGTCCACGGTCCCATGCCTGTTGCAATATTGTTGGTCCACGTCTCGTAAACACTGGTTCCGCCGCCGGAACCCGCCCAGCAGCTTTCGCTCACGAAGTTTTTGGTCGTGCCATTGCGGTTAACCGTGGTGCCGCCGGCTGAAATAACCCACGGCGAAGAGCTGGGGTACTGGGCACCTAAGCCTGAGTCGCCCGCCGAGAAGATATAGCTGATGGGTTGTCCTGACACCCAGTTGGAACGGAAGACCGAGTCGTAACTCGCTTCGCCAGAGAACTCGCCACCACCCCAGCTATTGGAGACTTGCCCGCCGCCATACGCGCTCAGTTGTTGGGCCGCCACTTGTTCTGCCAACATCAATTGAGCATACGAGCTGTCGCAAGCTTCGACCAAAATGGTCACCGCAGACGGTGCCATGGCATGGGACCATTGGGTGTCTAGCGCGGATTCCAAGGCCCAACCTGAATTGGCAGGCACGCTGGTGCAGTTAGCACTAGCGTACGTCGGCTTAACCACTTTGACTAACTTGAAGTTTGGCGCAGGCAGTCCAAAATGGCTGCTGAAATTCTGCAAATCGGCCAACACGGTTGGGTTGTCGTATGCGATGACAATGGCAATAGCCCTGCTGCCGCCTGTCGCATTGTAAGCGGAATTAATGATCGGGACACATCCCGTATAAGCTGGTCCTACGCCGTAGAGACAGGCAAGCGATGCCGGAGTCTCCGAAAATGTGGTGTTCGGTGTCGGATTTGCCGCAGGTGCCGACTGCCGCAAATCCGTCAGCACATTAGGGATAACTCCGTTCGGGTTGTGAATCACATAGTTCGTATGCGCAACCACACCCTCCTGCCCCGGATACGATAAGGTGCTTTCAGGAACAAAGACATTCAATGGCGCGAAATAAGGCGAAACCACCTGTGAACCTGCGGTTACCGAAACCTGCACAGTAGGGGTCTGGGTGCCACTCGTAGCAGAAGTTGCCGACATTCCTAAAGCCGGTATTGCGGCGACTCCCATTGCAAGGGCACATTTTTTTAAATTAATGGTTTTCATAGACTTTACTCCTGATTAATCACAATAGGCCAAGACACATCGAATGCACATTTGCTTCACTGACGGATATGAATATACGCTTTCCCTTATAAAAGAACAGGTAATATTCACCTCAAAAACAGGTAATATTCACATTTTAAGTCTGACAAATTGATAGGCGTTGAGTCATGACCCGCTACCGCCCCCCTGCCCCGAAAAAATCCGCCTACATCACCCCCGACGGTTACGCCAAGCTGCAAGCCGAGCAGCAAGCCTTGTGGCAACGGCGGGCCGAGGTGACGGTGGCCCTGTCCGAAGCCGCCGCCGAGGGCGACCGTTCGGAAAACGCCGAGTATATCTACCGCAAGAAGGAGTTGCGCGAGATTGACCGGCGCATCCATTACCTACAACACCGCCTGCCGGATTTGACTGTCGTTTCTGCACAGGCCACGGACCTTACGCGAATCTACTTCGGGGCTTGGGTGAGAGTGGCAGATGAGGCAGACAAGGAAATGACTTATCGCATCGTCGGGCCTGATGAATTTGACCCGGCCTTAGGCTGGATCAGCATGGATTCGCCTATGGCCCGAGCGATGATGAAGAAAACCGTGGATGACGAAATTCAGGTGGAAACGCCGAGCGGGGTGATGGTGTATTATGTGCTGGAAGTACACTACGAGCCGCCAGTTATTTGTGTTTGATCTTAAACCACAGAATCGTGGCGGACAAAGCAAACGTCACGAAATTGGCAACGATGATGGGCCAGTTGTCTATCGCCAGCCCATAAACCAACCAAAGCAGCACTCCCATCGTGAAAATGACATACATCCACAGGGAAATGCTGGCGGTGTCCCTGGTGTCGATGGTTTTTAAGGCTTGCGGCACAAAGGCCAGTGTGGTGCAAATCGCGGCCATAAAACCGATGAAGTCAACCATGTTGTTTTCTCGCAAAAATTATTTTCATTTGGATATACAGCGTTTTTAATATCTAAGAGTTACTTGTTAAGTTATATTATTTTGCAAAGCAATACACACACAGGATAGTTTGATTGAGTGTCCTTTATTATTTTTCTTCGTTAAGAAAAAACGCTGTGCATAAACACAAATCGGGACTCCTAGCGATGGAGTGGCACATAGGCCATTGTTTGTTGAGCAACAAAATGAAGTTGCCAGGACTACGGCTTACGCCTATTGCACCTTACCGCGTTGAGGGAAGCCCATAACTGCATTATTATATGCGCATAAATGATTGGTTGGCATACATTCATGAAAAGGGTATGTGAAGCATGGGTATTTCTTTATGTACAGCGTTTTCATCTTCAAAATATACCTAAAACTGACATTCAGTTAACCCTTCAGGTAAACCGAATAACCTGCGCTATCATACTCCCTACCAAGTAACTCTTTGATGTTGAAAACGCTGTATGCATGAACCCATTGTAGCAACTTTTTCAGTGGCGGATGTCTCGGCACGCCTGGAACGCCTGCCCGTGTCCGGTTTCCACCGCCGCTTCATTGCCCTGCTCAGCTTAGGGGGCTGGTTCGATTTTTTCGATATTTTCATGATGGCCTACCTGGGCGCGGCTTTGCAACAAACCGGTTTTATGACCCGCGATGAGTTCGGCCTGATCTTGGCTGCGGGTTTCATCGGCATGTTTTTTGGCACGCTGCTGTTTGGCATGGGCAGCGACCGTTTCGGGCGGCGCACGGCATTCATCTTCATGCTGCTGATTTACTCTTTGTTCACCCTGCTCGGCGCATTTGCGCCTGACGCACACTGGCTGATGGTGGCCCGCCTGTTGGCTGGGGTCGGCATAGGCGCAGAGTTAGTCGTCATTGACACCTACGTCACCGAAATGATGCCTAGCCGGGTACGCGGACGTTATGTGGCGATTACCCAGGTCGTCGGGTTTAGCGCCATTCCGGTCGTGGCCTTGCTGTCCAAACTGTTGCTGCCTACCCATTGGGTGCTGGAAGGCTGGCGCTGGGTGATGATCATCGGCGCGGCCGGTGCCGTCTTCGTCTGGTATCTGCGCCGCTCGCTGCCGGAATCCCCCCGCTGGCTGGAAGGACAAGGCCGCCACGAGAAAGCCGAAGCCATCATGCGGAACATCGAGCGTCAGGTGGAACGGGAATCCGGGCCGCTACCCGGCCCCAAGCCCGCGCCGCCGCCGGTCATTGAGAGAGGACGCATAGCCGAACTGCTGCAACCGGCTTACCGTAAGCGTACCCTGTTGCTGCTGGGCTTCCATGTGCTGCAAACCATCGGTCTTTACGGATTCGCCAATTGGGCACCGACGTTTCTGCTTTCCCAGGGCAAGGGTTTGGGCCAATCTCTGGAATACGGTTTCTGGATCGCCTTAGTCAGCCCACTAGGGCCTGTTTTGGGCTTGCTGACCACCGAATTGATCCAGCGCCGCACGGCTTTGGTAGTTTTGCCACTGCTCATGGCGGCCACCGGCTTCCTGTTCCCGCTCGCCGACTCCGGCCTGACCGTGGTCTGCGTCGGTGCCGCGATCACCTTTTTTAGCTATTGGTTTTCGGCGGTGCTACACGCCTATCAGGCCGAGTTGTTCCCCACCCGCCTGCGTGCCACCGGGGTCGGGTTTACCTACAGCCTAAGCCGGTTAAGCGCGGCGTTTTCTTCGGTCATTATCGGGGCTTTGCTGTCCCACGGCGTAATGGCTGTGTTCATCTTCACTGGCGGAGCGATGCTGCTATGCGCCTTGTTGGTCGCTATTTGGGGGCCAAAGACTAATGCCGTGGTGTTGGAGGAGCTGTCCGGGTAATGATGCGAGTCCCACAGCAATTCTCATTTCGTTGAAATGCTGGGAGGTCGTTGAATTTACACCTGGAGTGCAAGGCCTGCCTTGCCCTTAGATGCCCTCGCAAGGCAGGCCTTGCACTCCCGCCGCATCACTTTTAACCGCACCCGACCGAACAGTTACGATTGTACTGTTTTTCCAATTGGCGTAGTATGCCCAGGTTGGGCTAAGCCTTTTCGCATCCCAACCCACTTTTAGTTGTTATAAGGAAAGATGATGGCTCGAATAAAGAGAGTTCGTTGGCTGATCAGCGGATTGGCGGTTTCCCTACTAATTCCAATGCTGTCTGGCACGGCCCTAGCGCATGGGGGAGGTGAAGAATCAACGATAATGACCGGCGGATATTACGTCAGCTTAGTTTTTACGGATCATGCCAAAGCTGGCGAGAACCTGTTGACTCTGAAAATTCTGGACGAAATGGGTATGCCGATCAAAGGTGCTAGGGTGGAAATCAGTGCCACACCATTGGAAGACACACAGCACCACCAAGAAAACAAGGACAATGGCGCACAGGCTATGAACGGAATGGGAGGGATGCACAATATGGAGGGAATGCAAGACATGGAAGGAATGCACAGCATGGAGGGAATGAGCAGTATCAGTCCCACTCCAGCAACTGTCCCAGCAAGCGATATCGAGGGTGACTATGTCGGGGTAATCCGCTTTGCCTCGGCCGGTCACTGGACGCTGAACACTCATTTCAGCATCAACGGCCAAACGCTCAACGCAGACTTCCCTGTGGATGTTGCTAGCGGTCCATCTTCCTTTGCGCTGACCGTTCTGGCCGCATTTGCCGGTCTCAATGCATTCATCATCTGGGCTGCCTCGTTTACCAAGCGTACCCCCGTTACCGCCTGAACCCGTCGGATATCGAATATGACCACTCCATTGCTCAACCCCACCCAGTCTTGGTTCTTGGGCGGCAATCTCCTGAGAAACAAATGGATAAACGACTTCTTGCGCAGTCGCTGGTATCCTGGCATCATCCAATGGCCTACCCTGCTTGTGTTCATGGTAATCATGTACCAGCTAATGCTTGGGCCCTCGGTGACGCATGACAACCTAGGCTCAGCCCTGACTTGGGTGCTGTGGTGGCCGCTGATCCCGATTATTTTCCTATTCCTGGGGCGTTTCTGGTGCGCCATTTGCCCGTTTGCGACCGTCAATGACTTGGTGCAGAAATTCGTCGGCAATCACCGGCCGGTGCCGCGTTTTTTGAAAAAATACGGTGTCTGGATCATAGACGCGCTGTTTATCTTTATCACTTGGAGCGACCATGTCTGGGGTGTGGTGGACAATCCTGTCGGTTCAGGCATATTGCTGCTGCTGCTCACCACTGGGGTCGTAGCCTCGGCCGCATTCTTCGAGCGCCGGATGTTTTGTCGGCATCTTTGCTTTCTGGGCGGGCTGGCGGGCAACTATGCCCAAGCCGGGATGCTCTCCTTGCATGGAACGCCCAAGATTTGCGCCAAATGCACTACGGCATCCTGCTACAAAGGCACAGAAGAAGCACCCGGTTGCCCGATCTTTGAATTCCCCAAAACGATGAAATCCAGCGCCAATTGTGTGTTGTGCGGCGACTGCGTCAAAAACTGCCCGAATGGATCGATCCAATTGACCGTGCGCCCGCCGACACAAGAGCTTTGGCTGGTGCACCAGCCCAAAGTGGAGGCGGCTTTCCTGGCGGCAGTCATCATGGGCATTGTTTTTGTCCAGAACGTGACCATGCTTGATGTGTGGGGTTCCATTCTTTCCTGGCTGGAAAGAGTCACCGGGACGACCAGTTATTATGTGACTTTCTCCATCACGTTCCTAGTCGCCGTCATCATACCCGTATCCCTGTTAGCGTGGGCCTCCTTAGTCGCGGCCAGGTACAACAAAGCATCGTTTGTGGATAACTTCACCCGCTTTGGCTATGCTATCATCGCTTTGGACTTAGCCGCGCATATTGCCCACAACCTATTCCACCTGCTGGCAGAAGGCAAATCCATTTGGTATACCGGCTTGGAACTGTTCGGGGTTAAATCGCACCACGCTTCTGCCGCTCTAGCGGATATGGCGACCATTCAAACGCTGCAATTTAGCCTGCTTGGCCTAGGCTTCTTTGGCTCGCTATACATTGTCTACCGCACTGCAAAAACCAACTACCAAGGGGCTGTTGTCTGGGCAACGTTTAAGCCCTACGCGGTCTTGATGGCTTGTCTAGGCGCTCTCAATGTCGTGCTATTCACGCTCCCGATGTCCATGCGCATGTGACACAGGCAAATCCAGCATTTTCATCTTAAAAATATACCTAATAAAGGATATTCAGCTACAGCGTTTTCAACATCAAAGAGTAACTTGATAGTGGGTATGATAGCAAAGGTTATTCGGTTAACCTGAAGGGTTAATGGAATGTCTGTTTTAGGTATGTTTTTAAGATGAAAACGCTGTACATAAAGATATTTCCATGCTTCTTACACCATTGACATAAATGTACCTGATTAGGAAGATTCTTCAGCTATTCCGATTCGGCATGGACCGCCTGACAAATTCGTCTGGAACGAATTTGGACGCGCGTAGCGCGGGGCGTAGCCCGAACCGCATGGACGCGGTGAGCCATCCAGAT